>JAYUXO010000273.1:0-3697 GCA_043753505.1 Comamonadaceae bacterium | reverse complement strand
GGGAAACCGGAGCCAAGCGGCCCAGCGGCATGGCGCTGAAGCTCCTTAGCGTGGTTCAAAAGCACGGACTGCAGGTACTGAATTGACCAAAGCTACCTATCGCTTCAGGTCTGAGGGTGGGCGCAAACAATGTAGACGTAACCTGGTTACTCAAACCCCTCCCTAAAACTGACCCATGCGCCTGCGCCACATCGAAGTTTTCAACGCCGTCATGCTCACCGGCAGCGTGAGCGCTGCGGCACGCTTGATCAACGTGACGCAACCGGCTGTCAGCCGCCTCCTGCAACACGCTGAAATCCAGCTGGGCTTTGCGCTGTTTCAGCGCACGCGCGGGCGGCTGGTGCCCACCAGCGAGGCGCTGGCGCTGTACCCGCATATCGAGCAGTTGTTCACGCAGTTGGGTCAGGTGCAGCGGCTGGCTACGGGCTTGCGGGGGGGTGACGGGGCCACACAGTTGCGGGTGCGCACGGTACTGGCGCTGAGCTACGAAGTGCTGCCGCGTGCCATTGCCCAGTTTCGCAAACGCCACCCCGATGTGGCCATCAGCATCGAAGCGCTGCACTCGCCGCAGGTGGTGGCCAGCGTGGCGCTGCAAGAGGCTGACGTGGGGTTTATGTTCAACGCCACTGCCCACCCTGCGCTGGTGCAGGAGCCACTGGCAGCTGGGCGGATGGTGTGCGTGGTGCCCAAAGGATTGCTCCCGGCGCGACTGCTCAGGCGCGGCGAGGTGGGCCTGCTGGATTTGACCGGCCTGCCGCTGGTGGGGCTGGATGCGCGAGACCCGATTGGCATCACGCTGCAACAGGCGATTCAGGCCACCGGTATGGGCGATGCTGGCGTGGGCTTGCAAGCGCAAATCACGGTGCAGACCTACCACGCCGCGTTGGCGTTGGCGCACCACGGTCTGGGCCTGGCATTGGTAGACAGTTGCACCGCCGTGTCGGCCGACCGCACGCGGGTCGATGTGCTACGGCTGGAGCCTGCGATTGCGGTGCCCGTGCATGCCGTCTACCCGGTGGGCAAGCCCGGCTCGGTGGCCACGCGGGCGTTTGTGCAGTGTGTGCAGCAGGCGGTGGTGGCGTTGACTGTGGCGCAATGAGACGACTTGGCCCCGTTGCAGTGCCACAGGAAGAGGCCTCGTTCTTAAGTCAAATAGGCCACCAGCCCTTATAAATACTGCTCAAGCAGCTATTATTTTTATAGCTACTCCCGTAGCATTTCCCACACCAGCCGCGCCAGTGCCACGTCCTCCAGGCCGATACCCACTGACTTGTAGAGCGTGATGTCCTGCGGCTGGCGCGTCCAGGTGGTTTGGCCGGACACGAGTGCGCCCAGTTCCAGCACGCTGTCCCGGTGCAGGGCCTGGCTGCTGGCTCGCACCAGGTCGCCGGCTTCGCGCAGGGCCTGCGTTTTTTCTTCCACCACCACGCAGGCACAGCGTGCCAGCAAGGCATCGTCGGTTTCGCGCGTGTCGGGTTTGCTGGAGCCGATAGCCGCCACGAAGGTGCCGGGGCTGACCCACTCGCCAGGGAACAGGGGGTCTTTGGCGCGGGTGGCCAGCACCAGTAGGTGGGCCTGGGGCACGGCTTCCTGAGCGGTGCTGACTTGGGCGGCAACTCCAAAACGACTGTGCAAGTCGGCAACCAGTTGGCCGGCGTTGCCATGCGGGTCGACCACCCAGACTTGCCGCAGCGGGTAGTGGCCGCACAGGGCGATGGCATGGGCGCGGGCCTGAATGCCGGAGCCAAACACCACCAGTGTGTGCGGCTTTGGCATAGCCAAAAACTCTGCCGCCAGCAACGTGACGGCAGCGGTGCGCAATTCGGTCAGTGCGTTGCCTTGCACCACAGCCAGCAGTTCCCCGCTGTCGGCGCAAAACAGGGGAATGATGAAGTTGAACCGGCCCTCGACCGTGGGGTAGACCTTGGCCCCCATCACGCTGCGGCCCACGCTGTTACCGGCAGGAAGAGTGTCGGCAGGAAGAATGCCGCCCATCACGCTCAGCGAGCGGCCGCTGGGCCACGCGGTGGAGACCACCCGGCTGCGGGCCAGGTTGGCGGCGCGGCCACGGCCCAGCGCGGCAAAGGCACTTCGCATGGCGGGCAGCACGTCGGACACAGAGAGGCAGGCGCGAACCTGGTCGTCGGAGATGAATTGCATGGCGTTATTTCTTTTGTTTGCTTGCCGTGTCCACCGCGAAGTCGCCGACCTTGTCGCTCGGAAACTTGAAAGAATCGCGCAGCATGTAGGGCATGGGCAGTTGCAGGTTGATGCCGCGCGGCGGGATGGGTGCCTGAAACCATTTTTGGTAGATCGGGTAGATCTCACCGCTTTGGATGATCCGGCGCATTTCTTTGTCGACCAGGGCTTTCAACGCAGCGTCGCCTTTGGGCAGCACGATGGCGTAGGGCTCCACCGTCATGGCCTTGCCCATCACCTCAAAGGCTTCGGGTTTGTCGGCGTTGGCGCGCAGGCCATACAGCAGCACATCGTCCATGGCAAACGCGTCAACTTTGCCAGTGGTGACCAGCGAAAAAGCTTGTGCGTGGTCGGGCGCTGTCACCAGTTTCATGCCGAGTGCGTATTCGACATTCAGGCGTTCGAGGGTTTTCAGGTTGGTGGTGCCCTGGGTGGACACAACGGTTTTGCCTGCCAGACTTGCCAGGCCGGTCAAGCCCGAACCGCTGCGCACCAGAAACCGGGCCGCGGAAATGAAGTGGGCAATGGTGTAGTCCACCTGCTGGCGGCGCTCGGCGGTGGTGGTGGAACCGCATTCCATCGCGGCCTGGCCCTGCGCAATGGCGGTCAACCGCGTGGCAGAGGTCACGGCCAGATACTTGACCTGCAAGGTCGGTAAGTTCAATTCCTGGCGGATGGCCTGCACCAGCTTCAGGCACAGATCGATGCTGTAGCCCACAGCGTGTTTGTCGGCATCTAAAAACGAGAACGGAATGGACGCTTCTCGGTGCGCCAAGGTGATGACACCGCTGGCGCGAATCTGCTCAAGCTGGCCTGCGTACAGGCTTGCCCCGTGTGCAGCCATCACAAGGGCCAACGCTGTGCGCCTTAAAAACCTTGAATTCATTGAAAAATCTCCTTGAACACCATGCGCTGGGAACGTCCAAACCGCATTGATGTCGTTTGCATCGTTTGCATGCAAAAACAGCCATCAACCCTTATCAATGCTGCTCAAGCAGCTATATTGTTAATAGCGAATCGACAAGTTTGCGCGCCGTTCCAAACGCCAGCGTCAGCCCCAGTGGCCCATGTCCCACGTTGAACAGCACGTTGGCTGGCGCACCCGTCACGCGCCCCACGATGGGCAGGCCGGTGGGCGTGGCGGGGCGCAAACCGGCCCATGGGTTTTGTACGGCCAGGCCCCGGGTCTGGGGAAACAGCGCGGCGGTGGATGCTTGCAACGACGCGATGCGTGCGGGCGCAATGTCCAACCCGTGCCCCACCAGCTCGGCCATGCCCGCTACACGCAGGCGGTCGCCGATGCGGGCAAACACGACTTTGCGGGCGGCGTCGGTCACGCTGACCGTGGGAGCGGCATCGGGTTGCGCCGACACATCCAGCGTGATGCTGTAACCCTTGATCGGGTAAATCGCAAGCGACACACCGAGGCTGCGGGCCAGCGCCGGGGCCTGCGCACCCACCGCCACCACAAACGTATCGGCCGCCACTTCGCCCTGCG
>JAYUXO010000272.1:0-3698 GCA_043753505.1 Comamonadaceae bacterium | reverse complement strand
GCGTACCGATGTGTTTGTCCAGGCAGTTGGCCGATGCGTTGAGCTGGCCGTCTTCAAACCATTTGTAAAACGGCGCGTTGGACTCGTCCAGCGTGCGGTTGAACGGTGTGTTCCACACCAGGTTTTCGCGCGCCAGACGAGCCCAGAAACCTTCGAAGTCTTTTTCTGCTTCTGTGCACAGGGCGTGGTATGCATCCATACCTGAAATACGGGCACCCGCCACCATTGCAGCAGGCGGCAAAAACACGCGGTTTTCGACCAAAACAGACTTGATGGCACTCATGGTTTTTGTCTCCTGAACAGGTAGGTTGATTTGCCACGCAATGTGAGCGTGGGCACTTACGCACCACTGACGCACCACTGACGCAGCTGTTCGCAATGCAATTTACCGCATCAGCCGTGCTCAAAACATCCACAAGAACCCGTCACAACCCGCAACTTAAAATCGCGGTTTACTTTTTGAATAGCTAAACATGATTCCCCAAAACAGCAAAGTTACCAACGCCATGCAGCCCCTGGCCAACCTGATTTTTGCCAGCCGCTGGCTGCAAATGCCTTTGTATCTAGGCTTGATCCTGGCCCAAGCGGTTTACGTTTTTCACTTCTGGGTGGAACTGGTGCATCTGGTGGAAGCTGCGTTTGGCGACAAAACGGCCTTGGCTCAGCTAGTGTCCAGCATTGGCTACAAAAGCGACATCGCCGTCTCCGGTCTGAACGAGACCATCATCATGCTGGTGGTGCTGGCGCTGATTGACGTGGTGATGATCTCTAACCTGCTGATCATGGTGATCGTGGGCGGCTACGAAACTTTTGTTTCCCGTCTGCGCCTGGAAGGACACCCCGACCAGCCTGAATGGCTCAGCCACGTGAACGCCTCGGTGCTCAAGGTCAAGCTGGCCACTGCCATCATCGGCATCAGCTCCATCCACCTCTTAAAAACCTTCATCAACGCTGCCAATTACAGCGAAAAGGTGTTGATGTGGCAGACCCTGATTCACGTCACATTTTTGCTGTCGGCCATTGCGATTGCCTACACCGACAAACTGATGGTGCACAGCCCGACGCCGCACAAGTAAACGTTTTCGCCGCTTCCCTCACCGGGCGATGCTGGGGATCGGGGCATGCGCGCTCACGTTTATATGCGTTTTGTGCCTCCAGCCCATGTAAGTACTGCTCAAGCAGCTATTTATTTGATAGCAATCTTGAAGTGTCTGGCCGGGTATCCACGGGAATGCACAATGCCGCTGTGAGCGCTGCGGCGGCAAACCGGCTGCGACTGCGCCCGACAAGCCGGGTAGCAGCAAACCAATGGACACGCCACCGGTGATCTGCGCGGGAAACCAGATGCGCCAGTCGTCGGGCGTCGTGGTGAGCGCCCACCACAGCCACAGCTGCGTGGCCGCATACAGCAGGCTGCCTGCTATCAACAATGGACGGTGAACAGCGCGCCGCCCAGCGGCCCGACAGCAGCGCCACTGGCATCACCATCAACGGGCCGACGGTGACGGCCAGCCCCGTCTGGCTGAGCGGGTATTTCCAGATGCCCATCAGAAAGAGGAAGGACGATGGTGGCGTCCAGCGACACCAGAAACACCGCAGTGCTCACGAGCCGAAATACAGCCCAGGCTGAAGGGGAGGCCAGATGGGATGGGTTCAAAGCAGGCCTTATTTACGTCGGAAGCGGTCGGGCGCTTCGTCCAGCATCTGCAGGGCATCGGTCCAGCTCAGCGGCAAGCGACTGGCAGGAATTTCAAAGCGCCCGAATCGTGAGCCCACCAAGGACGCGGCGCCGGCTTTTACGGCGCGTTGGTGCAGGTCGGAGCGCACAAACTGCGACAGCGATGCCGAATCAGTCCACACCGTGAGCGTCCACGCTTCGTTGCCTAGCGGCGCGGTGCGTACCGAATAGCCGATCAAACCTGGCTGCTGTGGCAGCGCTGCCACGATGCGCCGCGTGTATTCGTCAAACGGCGCACGCTGCGCGTTGTCCAGCATGGCGTGGGTAAGCATGACGACAACGTTGCCCGTAGGAAGTGACAACTGGCGGTAAGGGGTTGAGATAGCGCAGCCGGTCGCCAATGTGGCGATAACACTGGCTTGAATGAGGGCGCGTAAGAGTTTGAGCATGCAGGGTGTCGAGTTATGAAAATACCGGCATGAGCCAGGACATGGAGCACCTGGCGTTAAGTGAGCAGGTGCTCAAGGGGGCGGTGGCGCATGTCATGCACATGGTTGATACAGCCTTGTTAGCCCAACTGCAGCAAAAGTAAACACCGATTTTGCTGCTTATTTGATAGCTGCTCGAGCGCATTGACTGTGCACGAAAGGCTAATTAGGCACGGAACGTAATTGGGCTGCTCGCATAAAATCGTGTTCATGATCGATACCCCCAACCAAGTGCCCGAGCAGCCCCGCCTGCAATCCCTGTCTAAGTCCTTCGAGCCCTCCCCCATCGAAGCGCACTGGGGGCCACTGTGGGAACAGCGCGGTTACGCCGCTGCCGGCTACCGCGGAACAGGAAGCCCCAAGGCCGATGAGCCGTCGTTTTCCATCCAGCTGCCGCCACCCAACGTCACTGGCACCTTGCACATGGGCCATGCGTTCAACCAGACCATCATGGACAGCCTGACGCGCTACCACCGCATGTGCGGCCACAACACGCTGTGGGTGCCAGGCACTGACCACGCGGGCATTGCCACGCAAATCGTGGTGGAACGGCAGTTGCAGGCGCAAGGCGTCAGCCGCCACGACATGGGGCCTACGCCCGAGGTGGCGCGCAAGAACTTTGTGGCCAAGGTGTGGGAGTGGAAGCAGCAGTCCGGCAATACCATCACCAACCAAATGCGCCGCATGGGCGACAGCGTGGACTGGGGGCACGCGTACTTCACCATGGACCCCAAGCTGTCCAAAGTGGTGACCGAAACCTTTGTGCGTCTATTCGAGCAGGGCTTGATCTACCGAGGCAAGCGGCTGGTCAACTGGGACCCGGTGCTCAAAAGCGCGGTAAGCGACCTGGAGGTGGAAAGCGAAGAGCGCAACAGCTTCATGTGGCACATCGAATACCCGTTTTCCGATGGCCCGCAGCCTGATATGGATGGCAACCTCATTCGGGGCATGCACATTGCCACCACACGGCCTGAGACCATGCTGGCCGACGGCGCGCTGTGCGTGCACACGGAAGATGCGCGCTACACCCACCTGGTGGGCAAGATGGTCGACCTGCCGCTGTGCAACCGGCAAATTCCCATCATTGCCGACGATTTTGTAGACCGCGAATTTGGCAGCGGCTGCGTGAAGATCACCGGCGCGCACGACTTCAACGACTACGCCTGCGCGCTGCGCCACAACCTGGGGCTGATCACCATCTTCACGCTGGACGCAAAGATCAACGAGAACGGCCCGGCGCAATATCAGGGCCTGGACCGCTACGACTGCCGCAAAGCTGTGCTGGCTGACCTGGAAATGCAGGGCTTTTTGCAAAAGGCCGTGCCACATAAAAATATGGTGCCGGTGTGCGCGCGCACAGGTCAGGTGGTGGAGCCCATGCTCACTGACCAATGGTTCGTTGCGATGAACAAGACCCCCACGCTCCCCGAGGGGGCTGATTCCCCCAGGGGCGGGCCGTCGGGGAATTCCAAAGCGCCTGAAAGCGGCGTATCGATTGCTCAAGGCGCTATCAACGCCGTAGCAAGCGGCCA
>JAYUXO010000271.1:0-3698 GCA_043753505.1 Comamonadaceae bacterium | reverse complement strand
CGGCGTGTTGCACTGGACTGCACACTTCCCCCAGTTCGCTGGCCTGCAACTGCCCGCGCAGGTGCTGCACAGCGAAGGCCCGCGTACCACGCTGGCGTTGGCTGCGCGCAACCTGGGCCGCTCCAAAGCCGCAAGCTTTTCAGCCAAGGGGCGCGAACTGGAGCAAGCGCTCACCGCAGGAAATGTGCAGGCCGTGCTGGACGCCTTGCTCACGCAGAAGAACGCGCAGCGCCAGTTCAGTAACAACGTCATCGGTCTGGCCCAGGTGCGTGCTGCGCAAACCCTGGCGCAGGATCTGCGCGCCGCCATGGCCCAACACGAAGCCTGGCAGCACCAGCAGCGCCTGACGCGCCTGACCCGCTTGCTGATCGCGCAATACGCCGCCCTGAAACGCGATGAGGGCTGGGTGGACATGAACGACGTGGAGCAAACCGCCTGGGCGCTACTGGCCGACCCTGTTGCCAGTGGCTGGGTGCAGGAGCAGCTGGACGCGCGCATCAAACATGTGCTGATTGACGAATTTCAAGACACCAACCCGTTGCAGTGGCAGGCGCTGTCGGCCTGGTTGAGTGGTTATGCGGGCGCTGGCGGTGGTTACACAGGGGGCGCGCCCCCCAGCGTTTTCATCGTCGGCGACCCCAAGCAAAGCATCTACCGCTTTCGCCGCGCCGAGCCTCAGGTGTTTCAGGCCGCCAAGCGCTTTGTGGTCGAAGGCCTGGGTGGCGATACCCTGGCTTGTGACCACACCCGCCGCAACGCGCCTGCCGTGCTGGCGGCGGTCAACGCCGTGTTTGCACAGGCGCAAGAAGCGGGCGAATTCGCAGGTTTTAGAACCCACACCACCAGCAGCACACAGGCCGGCAGCGTGGCCTGCCTGCCCCCCATTCCAAGAGACGATCCACACGCGCAAGAAGACATGTCTGGCGATCTGGTTTGGCGCGACACCCTGACCCAGCCGCGGCAGGAGCCCGAAGACTCGCTGCGCATGCGCGAGTCGTGCCAGGCTGCGCAGTGGATTGCCCAGCAAATGGCGCAGGGCCAAAACCCAAGCGACATCATGGTGCTGGCCCGCAAACGCGACCGCCTGGCCGCCCTGCACGACGCTTTGCGCACGCTGCACATCCCCGCCTGGCAACCCGAAAAAACCGACCTCGCTGACGCCCCTGAGGTGCAGGACCTGGTGGCCTTGCTGGATGTGCTGGTTTCCCCCGCCCACAACCTCTCGCTGGCCCGCGCCCTGCGCTCCCCGCTGTTTGGCCTGGAAGACACAGCGCTGACTGCATTGGCGCTGCAAGCCCGCCACAGCGGTAATGAGGGTTTGAGCTGGTTTGATTTGCTATTAAAAGATGAGCTGCTTGAGCAAAATTCAAAAGGGTTGGAGGCCGATTTGGTTCAAACGCAGGCCGAAGAGCCGTCGGAACCCTGCATTTTTAAAGGTAACGAAGAAACCCCCTTTTTGCCGTTCGAGGAGTGGGAAGTCACACCGCCTGAGCCCACTCTTACCTCCCTGCCCTCCCGGGGGAGGGCAGGGGTGGAGGCTGAGCGCCCACCCCTGCAGAGCCCGCCAACAACCTCAAAAAAACTGCCGTCGGCCACCAACCACCTCGCCCCCCGCCTGCGCCAGTGGCAAACCTGGCTGCACACCCTGCCGCCGCACGACGCCCTGCAAGCCATCTACCAGGACGGCGACGTGCTCGCCCGCTTCGCCCAGGCCGCGCCCGCCGCCCTGCGCACCAGCGTGGTAGCCAATTTGCAGGCCCTTTTGGGCGCAGCGCTGCAAATCAACGGTGGCCGCTATGCCACGCCTTACGCCCTGGTGCGGGCATTGCGTGCCACGAACGGCAAGTCCAGTGGTTTCAAGGCTGCCACCTCAACAGACGCCAACGCTGTGCGTCTGCTCACCGTGCATGGTGCCAAAGGACTGGAAGCCCCCACCGTGCTCCTGCTGGACGCCGACAGCGCTTCTGCCCGGGCCGAAACACTGGGCGTTCTCATCGCGTGGCCGGGCGAGGCCACGGCCCCGCAGCGCCTGACGTTCCTGGCCAGTGAAAGCGAGCCGCCCGCCTGCGCCGTACAGGCCCTGGCAACTGACCTAGCCGAGCGCGCGCGCGAAGAGCTCAACGCCCTCTACGTGACCATGACCCGCGCCCGCAACCAGCTGGTGTTCTCCAGCATTGCCCCGGGCCGCAACGCAAACGCCGGCAGCCCGCTGCAACGCGTACTGGCCGCCACCCAAGCCCACGGCGTGCCGGTGCAACAGCTGCCCGTGCCACCGCTGCTGGACAACACGCTACGCCTGCAGCCCGCAGAAAGCTCATTTGAGCTGAATTTAATGCCAATTGAGCCACTAGCCCTTGTAGATACTGCTCAAGCAGCTATACAAAACATAGCGGATGAAGACGCTGAAACAGAGGAGATGACCGATCCCGACAGCACCGCCGTGGGCCTGGCACTGCACCGCCTGCTCGAATGGACGGCCAGCGCCCCCACACCACCCGCCATCACACCCACGCAACAACAAGCCGCAGCCCGCGAATTCGCTCTCACACCCGAGCAAATCCACCAGGCCACCGCCGCAGCCCACACCATCCTGACTGGCCAAGCCGCCTGGGCCTGGGACAGTGCCCAAATCGACTGGGAGTCCAACGAAGTTGCCCTGCACCACAACCGCCGCACGCTTCGCCTGGACCGCTTGGTGCGCCAGACGGACACCGGCGTGTGGTGGGTGCTTGATTACAAATCTACCGCTGCGCCGTTGGTACAACCCGAGTTGATGGCCCAGTTGCGCAGCTATCGGGCGGCGGTGCGGGCCGCGCAGCCGGGTGCCAGTGTGCAAGCGGCTTTTTTGACACCAGACGGGGTGCTTCACGCACTGAAAGATTGATCTTTCAGGACGTCACTCTCCCACCAGCGTGAGAGTGACATCCTGAAGGCAAGGCCTCCGGTCGGCCTTACGTGCGGGAGAGTTGTTTTGCTCCCTCACGTCCAGTACGGCATGAGTGGTTACTATTTCCTCAATTTATTAAGGCTTTTTAACCTCCAGCCCTTTTAGATACTGCTTAAGCAGCTATAAAAAATATAGCATTTAAACGTCGTTTCATATCATCCTCTCCATGAACCACCCAACCCCTCACGCCAAGAACGGCCAGGCCATCGTCATCGGCGCAGGCCCCGCAGGCCTCATGGCCGCGCAAGTCATGGCCCAGGCGGGCCTGGCCGTCCACGTGTATGACGCCATGCCCTCGGTGGGCCGTAAGTTTTTGCTGGCTGGCAAGGGCGGTCTGAATCTTACGCACAGCGAGCCGTTACCGATTTTTGAAACCCGTTACGGTGCAGCGCACTCTCAAGTTGCCCCGTGGCTCAAAAACTTTGGTCCCGAGCGAGTGCGGGCCTGGGCCAAGGGCTTGGGCGTTGACACCTTCGTGGGCAGCTCCAGCCGCGTTTTCCCGGTGGAGATGAAAGCAGCGCCGCTGCTGCGGGCCTGGCTGCACCAGTTGCGCGGGCTGGGTGTGCTTTTTTCCATGCGCCACCGCTGGACAGGGTGGGGCGATGCGCCAAATCAAAAGCCAAGCCAATGGCGTTTTGACACGCCGCACGGCGAGCAAGTCGTGCAATCCGATGTGACCGTGCTGGCCCTGGGCGGTGCCAGCTGGCCGCGTTTGGGCTCCGACGGTGCCTGGGTCCCCTGGCTGGCCGCG
>JAYUXO010000270.1:0-22681 GCA_043753505.1 Comamonadaceae bacterium | reverse complement strand
TCGGCCCGGCGTTAAAGACCACCAGCGCAAAGCTGGCCGTCGCGCCCGCACCACTGCCGTTGGGGGTGCTGAGGGTTTTGCTCATCACCAGGTCGGCGCTGGCGCCTACGCTGATGGTGCTAGTGGCGGTGTTGTTTCCAGGGGTGGGGTCCGGTGTAGTGCTGGTGATGCCCACGGTGTTGGTCAGTGAGCCCGCCGGGGCGCTGTTGATTTGTACGGTCAATGTGATGGTGCCGCTGTAGCCCGAGGCCAGACTGGCGGTGATGGCGGTGACGCTGGTGGTGCTGGTGGCCAGGCCCAGGCCGGCGCTGACGGTGGCGCTGATCAGTGTCAGTTGCGCGGGTAGCGCGTCTGTCAGGGTGACGTCGGCCGCCGCGCTGGGGCCCGCGTTGCCCACGGTAATGATGTAGCTGAAGGTGCTGCCCACGGTGCCGCTGACAACTGAGGCGACTTTGGTCACGCCCAGGTTAGCGCTGGCGCCTAAGCTGACGGAGGCGGTGGCGGTGTTGTTTGCGGGGGTCGGGTCAGGTGTGGTGCTGGTGATGCCCACCGTGTTGGTCAGACTGCCAGCCGGAGCGCTGTTGACTGTGACGACGATTGTCAACGTGCCTGAGACGCCATTGGCCAGTGAAGCAGCGGTCGCAGTGACGCTGGTCGCACCGACCACTGGGTTGAATGTCAGCGTACCAGCACTCAACTGCGCTGATGCCGTGTACAGCGTCATGCCCACACCCAGCACGTCGGTAATGGTTAGCGCATTCGCGCTACTGGGGCCCAGGTTCGTAAAAGTGACAATGTACGAAAAAGTGCCACCAACCGTTCCCACCGACACACTGGCTGTTTTGGTGACGGCTAAATTGGCACTCGCAGTGACGTTATCTACATCACCTGCAGAACAAACACCAGCTACCGTGCAGGAAGTCGACGGGTTGGTGTTGGTAACGTTCGCTGGCGGCGTAATTACAGCTGTGTTGGTAACGGATGTTTGCGCGACTGCTACCGACTGCAATGCCAAACTGAGGCCGAGCACAGTCAGCAACACGGGCAATACGCGCGTCGCGAAGCACTTCAAGGACAAAAGTCGCCCTAAGAAAGAGCGCAAAAAAATATTCAATTCACACGTCTCGTTAGTTGGAGATTATTTATTTTCGACGTTACAGAAAGTTTCTATTTTAACCTACGGCTGTCCTATTCCGCGTACAACAAATTACTTACGAGGTTTACTTTAAACAGATTCTCTGCGGAAAATTCACGCAAATGAACTAGCGCTGAACCACACAAGAATCACCCAGTCAGTTAATCGACGTTCAAACCACAATTTGTATTAAATTTTCAACGCTGATAATCGCTCGTATGCCTGCTTACACCTTTGAAGCCATCGATGCGCAAGGCACGACCCGCAAGGGCGTGCTGGAGGCTGATACAGCCAAATCAGCTCGCGGCCTGCTGCGCGCTCAAGCGCTCGTGCCCCTGGCGGTTCAGGCGGTTACCACCGAAGCTCAGCGCGCCGCCAACGCCGCGAGCTTCGGTATGAATACGCCGCTATTTACCAAACGGATCTTTAACGCCACCACCCTCGCTGTATGGACTCGCCAGATCGCGGGCCTGGTGACATCGGGTTTGCCGTTGGAGCGCGCGCTCACCGCGCTGACTGACGAGGCCGACGACATGCGTCAGCGTGATCTGGTGGCCTCACTGCGCGCTGAGGTCAATGGCGGCTCCAGTTTTGCGAAGGCACTTTCCCAGCACCCACGCGAGTTCACAGCTATATATAGAGCCGTCATAGGCGCTGGAGAGCAAAGTGGCAACTTGGGGCTGGTACTGGAGCGTCTGGCAGACGACCTGGAGGAGAGCCAGGCACTAAAAGCCAAGTTGCTGGGGGCCGCGCTGTATCCGGCCATCGTGACCCTGGTGGCCATTGCAATCGTGATTTTCCTGGTCAGCTACGTCATTCCCCAGGTCGCCACCGTGTTCGCTGGCACCAAGCGCGCCCTGCCTTTTTTGACCGTCGTGATGCTGACTTTGAGCGACATCGTGCGCAATTACGGACTGGTCGTGCTGGGTGTTCTTATATCAATAGCGGTTGCAGCACGTTTCGCCTTGAAAAACGAAGGTTTTCGTCAAAAGTTTGACGCCGCCATTCTCACCTTGCCTTTGGTCGGCAAACTGGCACGCGGCTACAACGCTGCACGTTTCGCCAGCACCCTCGCCATGCTCGCTTCAGCGGGAGTGCCGATTCTGAAAGCCTTGCAGGCCGCAGCCGAAACCCTGTCCAATCGCGCCATGCGGGCCGATGCGCTGGACGCACTCGTGCTGGTGCGCGAAGGCGCGCCGCTGGCGTCGGCTCTCGGGCAAAAGAAGCGCTTTCCCGGCCTGCTGGCCATGTTTGCCCGCCTGGGCGAGCAAACCGGCCAGCTTCCGGTGATGCTGCAGCGCGCCGCCAAGCAGCTCAGCGGCGAGGTGCAGCGCCGTGCGTTCCAGCTGGCCACCATTCTGGAGCCGTTGCTCATTGTCGGTATGGGCGGCGTGGTGATGCTGATCGTGCTGGCGGTACTGCTGCCCATCATCCAGCTGAACCAATTCGTCAAGTAGATGGCCATTTCGCTGGACGGCAAGCTGGTGGTGGCCATTTCGTCACGCGCCCTGTTTGATTTCGAAGAAGAAAACCGCGTGTTTGACGCCGGCACTGGCAGCGACAAAGACCGCGACTACATGCAGCTGCAGCTGCAGCGCCTGGAGCAACCCGCCAAGCCCGGCGTGGCGTTTTCGCTGGTGCGCAAGCTGCTGGCGTTCAACGAGCCATGCACACAACGCGTCGAGGTCGTGATCCTCTCGCGTAACGACCCCGTCTCGGGCATGCGCGTGTTCCGTTCGGCTCAGCACTACGGCCTGCCCATTGAGCGCGGCACCTTCACACGGGGCGACAATAAAACCTGGCGTTACTTGCGCCCGCTGAAGGCCAACCTGTTTTTATCTGCCAACAGTGCAGACGTGCGCGCCGCGCTGACCAACGGCTACGCCGCCGCCACCGTTGTTACCCACGCCACTCACGCGGGCGATGCGCACCCGCACGAGGTGCGTATTGCGTTTGACGGCGATGCCGTGCTGTTTTCCGACGAAGCCGAGCAGGTGTTTCGACGCGACGGCTTGCAAGCTTTTCAACAACACGAACGCGACAAAGCCGCCCTGCCGTTACCCGAAGGCCCGTTCAAGCCGTTGTTGGTCGCCCTGCATCGCTTGCAACTTGCCGCATCACCCGCCATGCGCCTGCGCACCGCGCTCGTCACTGCCCGCAGCGCACCAGCGCATGAGCGGGCCATTCGCACGCTGATGGACTGGCACATTGATGTGGACGAAGCCATGTTCCTCGGTGGACTGCCCAAGGGCGAGTTCTTGCGGGAATTCGAGCCTGACTTTTTCTTTGATGACCAGACCGGCCACGTGCAGCATGCGGCCCAGCATGTGCCCTCAGGACATGTGGCCAGCGGCGTGTCTAACGCTACGTTGTAGCGCCGTGAGCGTAGGCACACTGCCCTTGGCGCCGCAGATGACGCAACAGAAACGCTGAAATGCTATTTAAATGATAGCTTCTTGAGCAGTATTTATAGGTGTCAACCGCACTTTTTGCTTGTAAATACATTAATCCACGCACCACGTCACCCAGCCCCCGAGGAGCCTGATGAACCTGCCGACCCGCCTGGCCACCACCCGAACCACCGCGAAAAAGATTTGGGCCCTGGCGGCGCCTTACTTCCGATCCGAACAGAAGTGGAAAGCGCGCGCTTTGCTGGCGGGCATCGTGCTGCTGAACCTCGCGGCAGTCTTCATGCTGGTGCAAATCAACGACTGGAACCGTGTGTTTTACGACGCGCTGGAAAAGCGCGACCAGACCGTGTTCTGGCAGCAGTTGGGGCGCTTTACCTACCTGGCGTTTGCCTTCATCGTGATTGCGGTTTACCGGTTTTATCTGACGCAACTGCTCCAGGTGCGCTGGCGCACCTGGATGACGGCGCACTACCTGGAACGCTGGCTGTCCAACCACGCGTTTTACAAAATGGAGCTGGCGCGCTACGCAGCCTCCAACCCCGGCATCAGCACACCCGACAACCCCGACCAGCGCATTCAGGAAGACCTGAACCTGTTCACCACCTACTCGGTGTCGCTCAGCATGGGCCTGCTGAACGCCGTGGTCACTCTGGTCAGTTTCGTCGGTATTTTGTGGGGCTTGAGCGGCGCTTTTTCATTCAGCCTGGACGGCAGCACCCATGAAATTCCGGGCTTCATGGTCTGGATGGCGGTGCTGTATTGCGTGGTGGGCAGCGTATTCACGCACTACATCGGCCGCCCGCAAATTGCGCTGAACTTCTCCCAGCAACGCTACGAGGCCGACTTTCGCCACCACCTGATCCGGGTGCGCGAATACAGCGAAGCCATCGCGCTGGACGGCGGCGAAAAAGTGGAGCGCCGCCAGCTGGACACGCGCTTTGGCTGCGTGCTGAGCAACTACCTGCAGCTGCTCAAAGCGCAGAAAAACCTGAGCTGGTTCACCAACTTTTTCGGCCAGGCGGCCGTGGTATTTCCCTTCGTGGTGGCCGCACCGCGCTTTTTCAGCGGTGCAATTCAACTGGGCGAGCTGGTGCAGATTGCGTCAGCCTTTGGTCGGGTACAAGACTCGTTGTCGTGGTTTGTAGATAACTACAGTTCTTTGGCTGCGTGGCGCGCCACCACCGACCGTTTGACCAGTTTTGAAGAGACTTTTCATGCTCTAGCCCTTCAAAATACTGCTCAAGCAGCTACAAATACCGTAGCAAAATCAACTGACCAGTTGAGCACCCAAAACCTGAACCTGAGCCTACCCGACGGCACCGCGCTGCTGGCAGGCCTGTCGTTGGCGGTGGCACCCGGCGACAGCGTGCTGCTCAAGGGTCCATCGGGCAGCGGCAAGTCCACCCTGTTTCGCGCATTCGCTGGCATCTGGCCATATGCCAGCGGGCAAATGCAGCGACCACCTGACACCATGGTGCTGCCGCAAAACCCTTACTTTCCTGACGGCCCGCTACGCGATGCGCTGGCTTACCCCGAACCCGTGACCGCCTACACCGACGAGGCCTTGTGCCAGGCGCTGACCGACGCACTGCTGCCGCAGTTGGCTAGCCGCCTTGATGAGGCTGACAGCTGGAGCCAAAAGCTCTCAGGCGGTGAAAAACAGCGCTTGGCCATTGCCCGTGCCTTCCTGAAAAACCCGCGCTGGCTACTGGCCGACGAAGCCACCAGCGCACTGGATGAATCGGCGGAAAGCACTTTGTACAAACGGCTTCTGGAGCGCATTCAGGCTGCTCAAGGCGCTCTGGTATCAATAGCGCATCGACCGGGTGTGGCGGCCTTTCACCGGCGGCAGTGGACGCTGGTGCCGCAGGCACAGGATGCGAGTCAACCACGCTTTGTACTGAGCGATGATGTGGTGCGACAGACCCCTGAATCCCCGCCTGCGCGCGCGTAGGCGGGGATGACGGACGACGGCCGGGCCAGTCCGAGGGGGAGGTGCTGGTTCCCCGCCTGCGCGGAGATCCAGCGCCGCAAAGCGGTCACACTTGGCATCACGACAGTTCGCGGGCTCACTCATCCGCCCCGGCGGTAGCGCGCCCAACCACCCGAGCGCAGTTCGCACGCCGGGCAAGTGCCGCAGCCATAGCCCCACGCATGCCGCTGCGTGCGGTCGCCCAGGTAGCAGGTATGGGTGTGCTCCACGATCAAGTCCACCAACGCCTGGCCACCCAGATCTTCGGCCAGCGCCCAGGTGGCTGCTTTGTCTATCCACATCAAGGGGGTTTCGACCAGCAGGCGCTTGTCCAGCCCTAGCGACAGCGCCAGTTGCATCGCTTTCATGGTGTCGTCGCGGCAATCGGGGTAACCTGAAAAGTCGGTTTCACACACGCCAGTGACCAGCACCTGCAAGCCACGCCGGTACGCCACTGCCGCGGCCAGCGTCAGAAACAGCAGGTTGCGCCCCGGCACAAAAGTGTTGGGCAGGCCCGTATTTTCATAAGCAAATGCTGTCTCGCGTGTCAGTGCGGTGTCGCTGATCTGGCCCAACACGGCCAGGTCGATCAGGTGGTCATCGCCGAGCCGCGCAGCCCACTGAGGGAACTGCTTTCTGATCTGCTCCGGTACCACCAGGCGCGCCTGCAACTCCACGCTGTGACGCTGGCGGTAGTCAAATCCAATGGTTTCCACGCGCTCATATCGAGACAGCGCCTGTGCCAGGCAAACGGTGGAATCCTGACCACCAGAGAACAGAACGAGGGCAGTGGTGTGCATGGTTTAGTTGGGTCGTGCGAATGTGACCGGCGGCGTTGTGAGCACCGGCGGCTGCGGGTGGCTTTGCAGGTACCAGGCCTGCAAACCGCCGTCTTCCAGTGCGTAATCGCCGCGGCCTGCACGCCAGATCAGCTCTTTGTCGCGCAGTGCATCCAGTGCGCCTTGAATCGCAGAGGTCGTCAGCGGCTTGCCCAGCGTGGCCTGATAGGCCGACAACGCAACTTCGGCAAACGGCTCGTAACCGGGAGACAACCGGGCCACGGCGTCAAACACGGCTTTTTGGGCGGGTGGCAAGCCGTTGTAGGTCGACTCGAATTCGTTCCAGGCGCGCCGCTGCAACTGCTGGGCGTTGTGCGCGAGCTGCTGGCTCAAACCAGCTGCGCCGCCCAACTCGGTGACCGCCTCGCCCACCACGGTTTTGAGCATTTCGGGGCGGTGGCCTACCAGCTCGAAGGCCTGCATCGACACGTCTACCTCAAACCCGCAGCCCGGCGCAAACTGGCGGTTCAGCCACTGGGCGTAGGCCTCGATAAAGCTTTGGTCGAGTAAGGGAAAACGGGTCACGCCCGCGCCAAAAAACGGTTGACTTTTGCGCAGCATCAAATGGGTGAGTTTGTTGCGGTTAGAGCCGGTCATCATCAGGTGCAAGCCGCGCTGCACGCCGCGCACCGTGCTGTGGCCCTGGTTTAACCGGTCACGCGCTGCCTTCAGCGCAAACATGGATGCCACGCCTGCGGGGCTGGACAGCGCGTGTTGCGCCTCGTCGACGAGTAGCGCCAGCGCCTTGCCGCATTTGGTGTGCAAAGCTTGCAGTGCATCGGCAATCGTGGCCCCGCCGGGCTGGCTGATTTTTGAAAAGTCCAGCGACACCAACTTGAGCACCGTGAGCTTTTCCAGCCCCGCGCGTTTGGCAGCTTTGAGCACCGAGCCGTCAAAGCGGGCCAGAGCTTGCCGGATGGCTGCAATGATCAACCCCGCCGGGTCACGCGCACGGTCTGACCACAAGTCCACATACAAAGGCTCCCAGCCGCGCAAGCGCATCTGTGGCATCAGGTCTTCGCGCAAAAAGGTGGACTTGCCGGTGCGCCGTGGCCCTGCCAGAAACAGCCCCGGGCTGGCATCCAGAATGCCACGGCCCTCCAGCGCGTCGCAATAGCTGGCGGCAAGTGCACCGCGACGGTGGGTAAATGGCTCATTTATGAGCTCAAGTATTGCCATGACAAACCATCATTACAGACAATTTATTTCAACAGGGGTAATCATCATTGGAGTCGGATCATCGTTCCATACTTGAAACTGAAACAATTGCCCGTATCATTAGCACTCGTTGGAGATGAGTGCTAACACCCGCACGTAGGTGGACAGTACCCACGCACCAACGCCTGATTGGTGAGTGCCCGCTCTCTAGAAAAAGCACGAGCAGACACGCTTCAATTTCCTTTTTTCTGTTTCAAACCTAGGAGATGTTTATGAAACTTCGCCCCCTGCACGACCGTGTGATCGTCAAGCGTATCGACAGCGAAACCAAAACCGCATCCGGCATCGTGATTCCTGACGCAGCTGCTGAAAAGCCCGATCAAGGCGAAATTCTGGCCGTTGGCCCCGGCAAAAAGAATGACAAGGGCGAATTGCACCCTGTCAGCGTGAAAGTTGGCGACCGCGTGCTGTTTGGCAAATACAGCGGTCAGACCGTCAAGGTCGACGGCGACGAGCTGCTGGTCATGAAAGAAGAAGACTTGTTTGCAGTGGTCGAGAAGTAATTTCTCTCACAGCTTTCACTATTAAATTCATAGCTGCTTGAGCAATTAATACTTGGTCTAGCAGCCGTTTTGATTCATTTTTAGGAGCCTAACATGGCAGCAAAAGACGTAGTTTTCGGCGGCGAAGCCCGCGCACGCATGGTCGAGGGTGTGAACATCCTGGCCAACGCAGTCAAAGTCACCCTGGGCCCCAAGGGTCGCAATGTGGTGCTGGAGCGTTCATTCGGTGCCCCCACCGTCACCAAAGACGGTGTGTCGGTCGCTAAAGAGATCGAACTCAAAGACAGGTTGCAGAACATGGGTGCGCAGATGGTCAAGGAAGTCGCTTCCAAGACTTCTGACAACGCAGGCGACGGCACCACTACCGCCACCGTGCTGGCCCAAGCCATCGTGCGCGAAGGCATGAAATATGTGGCCGCCGGCATGAACCCGATGGACCTGAAGCGCGGGATCGACAAAGCCGTCACCGCCCTGGTTGCCGAGCTGAAAAAAGCCTCGAAAGCCACCACGACCAGCAAAGAAATCGCTCAAGTCGGTTCGATTTCTGCCAACTCTGACGAATCCATTGGCGAGATCATCGCCAAAGCCATGGACAAAGTGGGCAAAGAAGGCGTAATCACCGTAGAAGACGGCAAAAGCCTGGACAACGAGCTGGACATCGTTGAAGGCATGCAGTTTGACCGCGGCTACCTGAGCCCTTACTTCATCAATAACCCCGAAAAGCAAAGCGCGATTCTGGAAAACGCCTTCGTGTTGTTGTATGACAAGAAAATCAGCAACATCCGCGACCTGCTGCCCACCCTGGAGCAAGTGGCAAAAAGCGGTCGTCCGCTTCTGATCATTGCCGAGGAAGTAGAAGGCGAAGCCTTGGCTACGCTGGTGGTCAACACCATTCGCGGCATTCTGAAAGTCGTCGCCGTCAAGGCCCCAGGTTTCGGCGATCGCCGCAAAGCCATGCTGGAAGACATCGCCATCCTGACCGGCGGCAAAGTGATTGCCGAAGAAGTTGGCCTGACCCTGGAAAAAGTCACTTTGGCTGACCTGGGTTCTGCCAAGCGCATCGAAGTGGGCAAAGAAAACACCACCTTGATCGACGGTGCAGGCGCAGCTGGCGACATCGAAGCCCGCGTGAAACAAGTCCGCGTGCAAATCGAAGAAGCCACCAGCGACTATGACCGTGAAAAGCTGCAAGAGCGCGTGGCCAAACTGGCTGGCGGTGTGGCCGTCATCAAGGTTGGCGCTGCGACCGAAGTGGAGATGAAAGAGAAAAAAGCCCGCGTGGAAGATGCGTTGCACGCCACGCGCGCTGCTGTGGAAGAAGGCATCGTGGCTGGCGGCGGCGTGGCATTCCTGCGCGCCAAACAGTCTGCAGGCACCATCAAAGGTGACAACGCCGACCAGGAAGCTGGCATCAAGCTGATCCTGCGCGCCATTGAAGAGCCAATCCGCATCATCGTGGCCAACGCCGGTGGCGAGCCGAGCGTGGTGGTGGCGGCCGTGTTGGCTGGCAGTGGCAACCACGGCTTCAACGCTGCGAATGACACTTACGGCGACATGATCGAAATGGGCATTCTGGACCCGACGAAAGTGACCCGCACTGCGCTGCAAAACGCAGCATCGGTTGCATCCTTGATGCTGACCACAGAAGCCATGGTGGCCGAGGCTCCGAAAGACGAGTCGGGCGCTGGCGGCATGGGTGGCGGCGGTGGCATGGGCGGGATGGGTGGTATGGGCGGCATGGACATGTAATTTGTTTGCCGCTTTAGCCAGCCCTGGCTAAGCACCCAGAATGAAGCCCCGCGAAGTGCAGACTTCGCGGGGTTTTTTGTTAACGCCTTCTCATTTAAGTTGCCATGTCAGAAATGGAATCTGCTTTACCTTCGGATCCTCAACTTGCCGACTTACAGCGGGAAGTGCAACGCAAGCTGGGTGCGTGTCTTCTCAATGTGCAACGTTACGAACGACATCTGAAATCACTGCCGGCACACGCCGCATTTGAAGGCAACCTCGATGAGCTGGAGGCTGCTCGCGCCAAGGCGCTTGCCGCTGCACACAAAAAAACCTTGGGGACGCTGGTCAAAGATTTTTGTGAGGACCACCTGGTATCAACAGATCACATCGCCGAGGCTGAGGACAAGGATGTGATCCCATCCAACATCAGCCCAGAAAATCCCTGGTTCGGAATGCGATTTCAATTGGTGACGTCTCCGCAAGGCTATCAAAAAACAAAAGCAGCGCTAGCCGAGATGACGTCGTTGCGAAATGGCCTGGTTCATCACTTTTTAGAACGCTTCGACATTTGGGATGTGTCTGGTTGCATCGATGCTCAAAGCCATCTCGACCAATGCAACGCTACTTTTAACCAAAGCTATCTGCAACTTCACGACTGGGTCGTGTCGATAGACAGTATCCGCGCTTCGGTGGCATCGGTTATGCAAACCGGGGCTTTTACAGATTGTCTTGTCAATGGAATTAATCCAGACGGCACGATTCTCTGGCCTGTAAGCGGCATTGTGCAAGCGCTCCGGGAAGCGCAAGCGGGGTGCGCAGTTGACGGCTGGGCGCAACTAGACACTGCGATTAGATGGCTGCGCACTCATCATCCAGAACAGATCCCAAGCAAGTACGCCTGCAAAAGCTGGCAGCAAGTGTTGACGCGGTCAGGGCAGTTTGAGATCGTCAGCCGTCAAGAACGCATCACCGGACGAGGGCAGACATGGTTTCGAGAAAAGGCTTAAGGGAGAGGCCGTATCGGCTCTGTCAAGTTGTTGGGTTTTCAATGCTTCAATTTGCAAGGCCAACACCTTCTTCATAGCCAAGTCGGTAGCCATTTGGTGGGTGCCTTCTTCTCCAAGAAAATCATCAAAATCGCTTCCGATGGGCATGCTGAACCCTCATGTCAAAGTTCAATATTCCCGTAAAACGCCGTGACACATTCAATTGTCGTTCTAGACACCAACATCGTGCTGGATCTGTACGTGTTCAGCGATGCCGCTGTACAACCCGTGCGCGATGGCTTGCACAACGCCAGCCTGAGCTGGCTGGCAACACAACCCATGCGCGACGAGTTGGCCAGGGTGTTGACCTACTCACACATCGCAGCCCGGCTGAACTTTTACAAGCTCCAGGCCGAGGAAGTCTTAGCCGCCTTTGACACCCACGCGCACATCGTGGCCGCCCCGCCCAAAGCCAGCGTGACCTGCAAAGACCCTGATGATCAGAAATTCATTGACCTGGCGGTGGCGCACCGGGCTTTGCTGCTGAGCAAGGACAACGCGGTGCTTTCTACGCGAAAAAGGCTTCTAACCCTTTCAGTTACTGCTCAAGCAGCTATGAATTAAATAGCATTAATTCAGTAGCGCATAGCCGTCAGCATTCACCCGGTTCCAGTAACTTTTAAACACCATGTGCTCACCGCTCACGTCGCGGTCAAGCAAGCCGCCGGGGGCCATGCGGGGGACGATGTTGGCTAGCAGGCGCACCTCGTTTTTGTCCACACGGCGCACGATGTGGTGCAAGGTGATTTGCTCGGGGTGGGTCAGGCCTGCAGCCTGCGTGAGTTCTTTCAGCGCATGCAGGGTTTGCTGGTGGAAGTTGTAGACGCGGGCGGCTTTGTCGGGTACCACCAAGGCTTTCTGGCGATCGGCCTCCTGCGTGGTCACGCCTGTGGGGCAGTGGCCGGTGTGACAGGCCTGGGCTTGAATGCAGCCCAGCGCAAACATGAAGCCGCGGGCGCTGTTGCACCAGTCGGCCCCCAGGGCCAGCATGCGGGCCATGTCGAAGGCGCTCACAACTTTGCCTGCGCAGCCAATCTTGATGCGGTCGCGCAGATTTACACCGATCAGCGTGTTGTGCACCAGCAGCAGGCCTTCTTGCAAGGGTGCGCCCACATGGTCAATGAACTCCAGCGGGGCGGCACCGGTGCCACCTTCTGCGCCGTCCACCACGATGAAATCTGGCGTGAGGCCGCTGGCCAGCATGGCTTTGACCAGCGCAAACCATTCCCAAGGGTGGCCAATGCAGAGCTTGAAGCCGGTGGGCTTGCCACCCGACAACTCCCGCAGCCGCGCAACGAATTGCAGCAGCTCCACCGGCGTAGAAAACGCGCTGTGGGCAGCAGGCGAGACGCAGTCCACCCCCACCGGCACACCGCGTGCGTCAGCAATTTCAATGGTGACCTTCGGGCCGGGCAATACGCCGCCGTGGCCGGGCTTGGCACCCTGGCTGAGTTTGATTTCAATCATCTTGACCTGTGGATCGGTGGCGTTGACCACGAACTTGTCGGCGTTGAAGGTGCCGTCGTCGTTGCGGCAGCCAAAGTAGCCCGAGCCGATTTCCCAGATCAAGTCCCCGCCGTGCGTGCGGTGGTGAGCGCTGATGGAGCCCTCACCAGTGTCGTGCGCAAAACCACCCCGCTTGGCACCACTGTTCAATGCGAGGATGGCGTTGGCACTCAATGCGCCGAAGCTCATGGCCGAGATGTTGAACAGGCTGGCGTTGTACGGCTGGGTGCAGGCAGAGCCGCCAATGGTCAGGCGAAAGTCGTGCGTGGTGGCAATGCCGGGGCGGATGGAATGGTTGATCCACTCGTAGCCGTCGGCCGTCACATCTCTGTGTGTACCAAACGGCCGTTTGTCAGATTCACCCTTGGCCCGCGCATAAACGAGCGAGCGCTGGGCGCGGGAAAACGGCGCGGCCTCGCTGTCACTCTCAATGAAATACTGGCGGATTTCGGGGCGGACAAACTCAAACAAAAACCGCATGTGGCCAATGATGGGGTAGTTGCGCAGGATCGCGTGGCGCGTTTGCCAAAGGTCGCGCACACCCAGCGCCGTCAGGCCCCCAAACAGCACCAACAACAACCAACCCACGTTGAACACAATCACGCTGAACAGCGCCAGCAAGGCGGCAAAGGCGCACAGGTACAGGGTGGTGTGGCGCACTGGGTAGTACGCGTTCAGGCGGGAAAGCAGCATGGGGATCTCCGTGAAGCTGACTGAGAAATCTAACGAAAGAATGTGGCAAGTGATTGCGCGGTTTCCTGTGGCAACTGTTCGGGAATGAAATGCCCGGCAGGCATGGCGTGACCGGTGACTTTGCCCGCGCATTGCGCCTGCCACAGGGTCAGCGGATTGAACAGTCGCTGCACCACGCCACGTTCGCCCCACAGCACCTGCAGGTCGCAAGCCATTTTTTGCCCTTGGGCGCGACTGGCGCGGTCGTGCTCAAGGTCCACACTGGCGCTGGCCCGGTAGTCCTCGCACATTGCGTGAATGGTTTCGGCTTTGGCGAAATGCCGCTCGTATTCGGCAAGGGCTTGTGGCTCGTACATTGCAAGCCCACTGCCACCCCAGCCGCCCAACTTGGCATGCAAATACGGCTGCCACGCAGCGCCAATCATGGTCTCGGGTAAGGGGCTGGGTTGGATCAAATGGAACCAGTGGTAGTAAGCCTGGGCAAATGCCATGTCGGTCGCCTCGTACATGTCCAGTGTGGGCGCAATGTCGATCACACACAGTTTGCGCACGCGGCTGGCGTGGTCCAGCGTCAGGCGGTGTGCCACACGGCCACCCCGGTCGTGGCCACACAGGTAAAACGTGTTGCGCTTGAGCGCCGTCATCAGCGCCACCATGTCTTGCGCCATGGCGCGCTTGCTGTAGTTCGAATGCTCTGCGTCGCCGGGCGGCCTGGCCGAGTCGCTCCGAGGCTTGGCCGAGTCGCCGGGCGGCCTGGCCGAGTCGCCCCGAGGCTTGGCCGAGTCGCCATACCCACGCAGGTCAGGCATCACGAGAAAAAAGTCTTGCGTCAGCGCCTGCGCCACGCGGTGCCACATCACATGGCTTTGGGGAAAGCCATGCAGCAGCAGTAGCGCAGGCTTGTCTGCGCTACCGCCGGTGCGGGCAAACACCTGGCTGTTGTTCACCTCGAAAGTAGCGGCTTCAAAGCCGTCAAACCAGCTCATACCAAGCCCTTGCTGGTCATGTACTTCTTCAGGTTGCCAGCGGCTGTGGTGCGCACCTTGTTGCGCAAGAAAGGGGTCCAGCCCAATAGCAGGCCGGGCGCGCCCAGCGCCTGGCGCGACCACGCCCAAAAGTCAAAGCTGTCACGGTGCAAAGCAATCAGGCCCTGCGAATTGAAGGTGAACTGCGCGTCGATGCGGTTGAGCACCATGCGGTTCGTGGCGCTGAAGCGGTAGTGGGCATCCCAGTGGGCTTTCCCGTTTTTGGCATCGGCTTGTATGCCGCTGTATTCCAGCTTCCACACATCCCGGCCTTTTGCTTTCGTCGCATCGGTCAGCATGCGCCACATACCCA
The DNA here is from genome assembly GCA_043753505.1 of Comamonadaceae bacterium. Lineage (GTDB taxonomy): Bacteria > Pseudomonadota > Gammaproteobacteria > Burkholderiales > Burkholderiaceae_C > JAAFIW01. Next base: position 8,289 of record JAYUXO010000270.1, on the reverse strand, counting down.
TCACCTGCGGCTTGCCACGCAGCGAAAAGGCCTCATCGTCAAAACTCACATCGTCGGCATAGCAAGTGGCCATGGTGTCGGCGTCCAGCTGGGCAAAGGCGCTGTAAAAGCGGGTGATAGTGGCTTCATTGGCGTGCATGCATAGACCTTTTGCAGTTGGAAAAAATGTGTTGGTGACAGTGCTAGGCCAGCGCTGCTGGCAGGCTTTGTGCCAGAAAGTCATACACCGCACGGATCCGCTTGCTGGTGCGGATTTCGCGGTGTACGGCCAGCCACATGGGAATGGGTGGAATTTTCATCATGGGCAGTAGCGAGAGCACGTCTTTGTCGGTACGCTGAACGTAATTGGCCACAAAGCCCACGCCCAAGCCCGCACGCACCGCCTGCCAGTAAGCGCCCAGATCATCGGTGCGAAAGGCGAAGTTCTCGCGCACCAGCGCGAAGCCCAAAGCGGCAGAGCCGCGAATGATGACGTCGTCCTGGTCGTTGCCAATCAGCTCGTGTGCCAACAAGTCAGGTACCTGCCTGGGCGTGCCACGGCGGCGCAGATACTCGCGGTGCGCACAGGCGCTGATGGTGACCTTGCCCACGCGCTTGGCCACCAGGCTGGTCTGGTCGGGCTGCACCATGCGCAGGGCAATGTCGGCCTTGCGGCGCAGCAGGTTGGTGACCTCGTTGCTGGCCACCAGCTCCACCTGCACATCCGGCAGCTCCAACCGCATCTGCGCTAGCAGGGGCAACAGCAGGCAGTGGGCTACCGGCTGGCTGGCAGTGATGCGCACCGTACCAGCCACGCTCATTTGCGCCCCCGACACGCTGCGGGCCAACAGGTCGGCCCCGGTTTGCATGCTATGAGCCGCCTCCGCCAGGCGTAGCGCCATGTCGGTGGGTAGCAGGCCGCGCCCTGTGCGCTCAAACAGCACCACGCCCAACTGGCTTTCCAACTGGGCCACTTGCCGACCAATGGTGGGTTGGCTGGTTTTGAGCACCCGCGAGGCCCCGAGCAGGCTGCCCTGCTCCAGCGCAGCCAGGAAAGGTGGCACCAGGGCCCAATCGAAGTTGTGCGTCATCTTGAGTTATGCATTTTTGCAAGTCTGGTGTGTGCAGATAGGCAATTGTGTATGGAGTCGCTTGTTTTCACAATCACTCACACCTTCAATTTGCCTGAGATTTTCCAATGACACAAATTTCAACTGTTCTCGTGCTCGGCGCGAATGGTCGCTTTGGCAGGGCCTGCACCCAAGCCTTTGCCAATGCAGGTTGGCGCGTGATTGGCCAGCAGCGCAGTGCCGTGATAACGCCCCAATCAGGCGTTACAAACCTGGTAACTGGCAGCGCTCTCTTGACGCAGGCTCTGGTCGCGTTGCCCCGACTGGACGTGGTAGTGCATGCCATGAATCCTGGTTACACCAACGTGGGTTGGAAGCAGCATGCCCCCGGTCTGATGGACGCAGCCATTGGCATCGCAACTGCTCACCAAGCCACGCTGATGTTTCCTGGCAACGTTTACAACTACGGGGTGCACATGCCTGCCGTGCTGACGCCGAACACACCGTTTGCACCCACCACGGTGAAGGGCGCCATCCGCGTGGCTTTGGAGCAGCGGCTGCAACAGACGGCAAATGGCGGCAGCTTGCGCAGTGTGGTCATTCGTGCGGGGGACTTTTTTGGCAGCGGCACCGGCTCCTGGTTTGACCGGCTCATCGCCAAGGATCTGCCCCGTGGCACCGTCGGATACCCCGGCCCGCTGGATGTATCCACCCCGTGGGCTTATGTGCCTGACTTGGCACAGGCCTTCGTCCAGGTGGCGCAACGACGCCAGACGCTGGCTGCATTTGAAAGTTTGCATTTCGCAGGGCACCGCCTGAGCGGTCACGACTGGCTGAACCTGCTGCAGCCCATCGCGCAAGCGCAGGGCTGGATCCAGCCCGGCCAGTCACTGAAAACCACCGGTTTGCCCTGGCCGCTGATTCGCGCAGGTTCACTGTTCAACCCTGGGTGGGCGGCCATTTCACAAATGCGCTATCTGCACCAAGTGCCCCACGCGCTGGATGGCAGCCGTCTGGCAGCGCTGATCGGCGCGCAGCCAGGCACGCCGGTCAATCAAGCCCTTGAACGTGCACTGGCAGACCTGGGGCTGCTCTTGGCGCCAGGCCTGATTTCAAACCCGCGGCCGGGCACTTCCCAGCCCATGAACGCATCCAGACAAACATAGCGCCGACATGACACGTCCCGCCCCACCACTCATTTCCAGGCACACCGCAATGCGGTCCATGACGTCGGTCATCACGCCCGACATCACACGCATGGGGTGGCTGACGTTCGGTTTGATGGGCGCCGCTGCGCTGACCAGCGTGGCGGCGTTGCTAGACGATCGCATGCTGGGCCATTTCGGTGTGTGGATGAAGCCACTGAAATTTCAGCTGGCGATGGCTGTGCAAACCGCCACGCTTGCCTGGGCGCTCAGCCTGCTCCCTCCCGATTTGCGCCTGCGCGCGATGCCACGGGGCGTGTGGCTGCTGTACCTGGCTGCGGTGCTGTTTGAGGCCGGCTACATCACGCTGCAAGGGGGGCGCGGTGTGCCCTCGCACTTCAACCGCAACACGCCACTGGAGCAAGTTCTGGGCACCGTGATGGCAGCAGGTGCCACGGTGCTGGCGCTGGTCACGGCATGGGTGGGCGTTTGGGCGCTCGTACAAGCGCGCCGCACGCAATGGTCGCCGTTGATGCTGTCGATTGGCTTGGGTTTTGTGTTGGGCGGCGTGCTGGCAGGGGTCAGCGGCGGCGCCATGGGGCCACGCGGTTACTGGCCGCAACCTTTGACAGATCCCGTGCAATGGATGCCGCTGACCGGCTGGGTGCTGTCGCAAACGGATCTGCGTATTGCGCACTTTGTGGCCCTGCACCAGATGCAGTTTCTGCCTGCTGTGGCCTGGCTTGCTGTCGCGCTGGGCCTGGCACCGGTTTCATCACGCGCACTGTTACTGGCTTGTGCGGCAGCCGCGCCTTTTCTTGTTGTTGCCCTGATGTCTTACTGATTTTTAACCACTGGAGAATCTTATGAACCGTCGAAACTTTGTTCGTCTAGCAGGCGGCGGCGCTGTTGCCGCAGCCACCCTGAGTACGGCTGGCTGCTCCAACCTGGTCAGCAGCGCTTACCCAAGCGCCGCTGTCGAGGCCTGGCAAGGCCCCGCAGGCAGCGACGCAGACCCGCGCCGCCGGGCCGTGGCCTACGCCATCACGGCGCCCAACCCACACAACCTTCAGCCCTGGCTGGTGGACTTGCGCGAGGCCAACGCCATCACGGTGTACACCGACAGCGAACGCATACTGCCTGAGACCGACCCGTTCGGCCGCCAGATCCTGATTGGCCATGGCGCATTTCTGGAACTGCTGGTCATCGCACTGGCCCAGCAAGGGCTGGCCGCGCAGGTCACGCTATGGCCGCAGGGCGAGTTGCCCAACAGCTTGAAAGACTGGCGCAGCGAAGCCGACAAACGCCCGATTGCTCGCCTGGCCTTGACGACGGGCAGCACGGTTGTTGACCCGCTGTTCAGCCAGATTCTCAATCGCCGAACACCGAAGACCAACTTCGACCCGACCAAATCCGTCAACGCCGCCGCACTGCAAACACTGCTGTCCAGCGTGAACACGCCCAGCATACGGATGGCGGGCACGGTGGACGCGGCCAGGCTGCCCGAAATGCGCGAGTTGTGCTGGCAGTCGGCCAAGGTGGAAATTCTCACGCCGCACACCATGATGGAAAGCGTGCGTCTGATTCGCGTAGGCCCCTCGGAAATCCTGCAGCACCGCGACGGCATCACCATTAACAGCCCCTTCATTCGAGCCGTCACGGCAGTGGGCATGTTCGACCGCAGCGTGCCTCCAGCTGAAGGTAGCTCCGGCTACAAAAACGCCATGGCCCGCTTTGAGGGCCACAGCAACAGCGCCATGGGGTTTGTGTGGATGAGCACCCCCGGCAACAGCCGTTCCCATCAGATAGACACCGGTCGCGCCTACGTGCGCATGCAACTCAAAGCCACCGAAATCGGCCTGGGCGTGCACCCCATGAGCCAGGCGCTGCAAGAGTTTGTGGAGATGAAGCCGCACTACGAAAAAGCCCATCAGCTGATGCTGGGCAAACCCGCGCCGAAAACCGCTGGCGACGACACCGTGCAGATGTTTTGCCGCCTGGGCTACAGCGTGGCAACAGAGCCCGCCTCGCCCCGGCGCGAGTTGCAAAAGTTCATTCGGGCTTGAGCGGTCAACACGAACGGTTGCACTTGCCACACTTGCAAGATAAATCTGGCTTACGCCCTTTTAAATACTGCTCAGGCAGCTATATTATTTATAGCATTGTGGTCAACGTTAAACAGGGCTGTCTCAAGTCCGGGCGAAAGAACCCTGGAAAAAGTCAGCGGCAACCTTGAGAAAATTGTGGTGATTCGAGGCAAATTGCACATGACGGCAGAACCATTCGGGAAGACATTGGGTACCGTCGAAAAACGGGCTTTCCAAGCCCGTACCACCCGCCAACGTCGACCCTCACTGGAGCCCCGCCATGCCACTCCAGTTGACGGCCTTTCCCATCAAGGTGGGAGCCGCACATGCGTCGTTTCACGACGGCTTTAACGATCCGCGTCGAGGCGGCTCCCACCAGGCGGTAGACATCGGTGGGCCCATCGGGCTGTCTGTGGTGAGCACCACCGGCGGGGTGGTAATCAGGAAATGGCGCACCCACAGCGACCGCCACACGGTGCGACCCGGCGGCACCTCAGTGCCTGTGGGCCGTGGCGGTCGGTGGGTGATTGTTCTGGATAGCCAGAACTTTGTGCATTACTACGCGCACTTGCTGGAACCACCGCGTGACGGTGGGCCAGCGCGTTCTCGCGGGCATGTTGCTGGGCCTGTTGGGCGACAGTGGTGCGGCGCACCGCCACCCGCGCCTTCACTACCAGGTGTGGAACGCATCCAACCGCACCGAGCCCGAGCGCACCAGCGGCACTTTCACCCGACCGTTAGGCTCAGCGGTCAACCCCTACGCAGAACTGGTGCGGGTATCGTGCATGACGGCAGGCGCATCCGGGGGCGTCATCTTCAATCCCCGACCGGCAGCTTCACACAGGCCTGCACACCCACATTCACATCCGTAAGCCTTGAAACCTTCATTGAACACTTGTCCCAGCGGTCACCGCACAAAGGCGTCCCACCCCGTCTTCAAAATCAGCGCGCTGACCACCACGATGAAAACCCCGCGCACAAAGCCTGCGCCATGTTTCAGCGCCAGGTGCGTGCCCGCCAGGCTGCCCACCACGTTGGCCAGCGCCAGCACCAGCGCGTAGTGCCACCACACGTGGCCTTTCCAGGCAAACAGCGTCAGGGCCGCCAAGTTCGTTGCGGTGTTCAGCAGCTTGGCGCAAGCTGAGGCATTCAAAAAGTCAAAACCCAGCCAGCGCACGAACAGAAAGACAAAAAAGCTGCCGGTGCCGGGGCCAAAAAAGCCATCGTAAAAACCCAGCAGCAAACCGATGCTGCAAGCCGCCGCGGTTTGTGCCCGGCCGTGCAAGCGCGGCGCATGGTCGCGGCCCATGTCTTTTTTAATCAGCGTGTAGACCAGCACCGCCAGCAACACCAGTGGCAGTAGCTGACGCAAGAATTGAGACGGCACCACGGTAACCGCCCACGCCCCCGCAAATGCGCCCACACCGGCTGCGACCACCGCGGGCAGCATCGCCGCCCAGGGAACCTGCACCTTGCGACTGTATTGCCAGGCGGCCAGCGCGGTGCCCCACACCGCACCGGCTTTGTTAGTGCCAAACAAGGTGGCAGGCTGGGCGGTGGGGAACACGGCGAACAAAGCGGGCAGCAGCACCAGGCCGCCGCCGCCCACGATGGCGTCAACAAATCCGGCCAGCAACGAAGCCAGGGCGATGGCGATCAGTTCCATGGGAGGTTCAAGTCATTGCAACTGGCTACAGAGCGGCTGACTGATCCGTCAATCCCGCGTTGCCCGCCGCTGCACGCAGGCCACATAGGCCGCGCCATCGGGTGGTCGCCCCGCGCGCTGGCTTTCCCACAGCATCTGTCCCAGGCAGTCCATCACCGCGTGGTGGGCTGCATGTAAATCGCCCTCGCGCGCCGTGAGCAACTCCACCGCCTGGCGAATGCCGCGCGGCTGGTCAATGGAGCACTGCTCAGTGATGGACAGGTGCATGGACAGGTGCAGGAAGGGGTTGGACTTGCCGTCGTCCACTTCGTACATCCTGGCAAGCGCAGACACCTCGTCAGACAAATCAGCGTGGTATTCGGGGTGCTCCGCAATCCATTGATTTGCTATTATTTCAATAGCTGCTTGAGCAGTATCTGCCTGGGCTTTGGCATAAACAGAGCAAAAAAAGCGCCGAACATCGGCTTGGGAGGGCTGCATCAACATGGCTTGAGGCTAGCATGAGGTTTATTGCCTGTTTACCGGAAACACCCATGCCACAACCCCATGCTTTTATCTGCGACGCCATTCGCACCCCGTTCGGCCGTTACGGTGGCGCGCTGTCGTCGATTCGCACCGACGATCTGGGGACCATCCCGCTCAAAGCGCTGATGGCACGTAACCCGCGCGTAGACTGGCAGGCGGTGAGCGATGTGATTTTTGGCTGCGCCAACCAGGCCGGCGAAGACAACCGCAACGTGGCCCGCATGTCCAGCCTGCTGGCCGGTTTGCCCATTGACGTGCCGGGTGCCACCCTCAACCGCTTGTGCGGCTCAGGTCTGGATGCTTTAGGCACGGCAGCCCGCGCCATCAAAGCGGGAGAAGCTACTTTAATGATAGCGGGTGGTGTTGAAAGCATGAGCCGTGCGCCGTTTGTCATGCCGAAAATGGACACGGCATTCGGGCGCAACAACGCGGTGTACGACACCACCATCGGCTGGCGCTTCGTGAACGAGCGCATGAAGGAATTGCACGGTGTGGATTCCATGCCTGAGACAGCCGAAAACGTGGCCACGGACTACAACATTTCCCGCGAAGCGCAAGACCGCATGGCGCTTGCCAGCCAACTCAAGGCCGTGGCAGCGCAAAAAGCGGGCTACTTTGATGCCGAGATCACGCCCGTCACCATCCCCCAGAAGAAAGGCGATGCTGTTGTCGTCAGCCAGGACGAGCACCCGAGACAAACCAGCCTGGAAGCACTGGCCAAACTCAAACCCATCGTCAAGCCCGACGGCACGGTGACCGCCGGCAACGCCAGCGGCGTGAACGACGGTGCCTGCGCCCTGCTGCTGGCCGACGAAGCCGCCGCTGCCCGGCACGGTCTGGTGCCACGCGCCCGCGTGGTCGGCATGGCCAGCGCAGGCGTGGCCCCCCGCGTCATGGGCATAGGCCCCGCCCCCGCCACGCAAAAAGTGTTGGCCCTGACCGGCTTGACCCTGGCGCAAATGGACGTGATCGAACTCAACGAAGCCTTCGCCGCCCAGGGCCTGGCCGTGCTGCGCCTGCTGGGCTTGCCAGACGACGACCCGCGTGTGAACCCCAACGGCGGCGCGATTGCGCTGGGCCATCCGCTGGGGGCTTCAGGAGCGCGGCTGGCGACCACTGCAGTCAATCAACTGCATCGCACAGGTGGGCGGTATGCGCTGTGCACGATGTGTATTGGGGTGGGGCAGGGAATTGCGCTGGTGTTGGAGCGGGTGTAGCGTTTCACAACAACCGCGCCGCCTCCCCCTGCCCCACCAGCAGCCCCACAGCCTGCTTGTCAAACGAAACAAACGTCTCCCCACCCAGCCAACGGCCTTCGTACGCCGTCACGCCGTCGGCAAAGTCGCCACCCGCCTCCAGCATCAACAAACCGGCCTCGGCTGCAGCCCGGTTTGTTTGCACGTTGGCAGTGGCCAGTAGCGCGCGAATCGCACAGGCAATGTCCGGCGCAGGCAGCTTGTAGACCCGTCGCAGCACCCACACAAATTCGCACAAGCAAGGCAAGGCAACGGCAATCAGGGTGGCTTCGCTGAGCGTGCGTGCGGCAATGTCGGCTTGCACCAAGTCGTCACGCATCACCGCACGGACCAACACGTTGACGTCAGCCGACAGCTTCACCGCTGGCCCGCCCAGGCCTGCGACGTCACCTCGTTGATTTCGTCCAGCGTGGCCACCCGGGTGCTTTTCCCGGCGAGCAAGCCGATGAAACCCTGAATGGTGGCCTCAGGTTTTGCCGCCTTCAAAACGCCACGGCCATCGGGCAGTAGGTTCAATTCAATCTTGTCCCCCGGCTGAATGCCCAGGTGTTGCAGAACCTC
>JAYUXO010000269.1:0-3719 GCA_043753505.1 Comamonadaceae bacterium | reverse complement strand
CAAGGGTTAGTTCAGGACAAACGCCGAAAAAGTTTCAATGCAAGCAAATTTCAGTTTTGCCGCCATGGCAGCCCGCGCAAGCGCCAGCCACCCACAAGCCCTCGGTGACCGTTGGTATCAACGTCGCCTTCAAAGCCTTCCAGAATGTTCCATGCCTGCAGGCCTAGCTGGGTAGCACGCTGGGCAGCTGCTATGGACCGTATGCCGCTGCGACACAACAACACGGCTTTCAGGTCTGGCGACACCATCGCCTGCATCGCGGCGTCAAATTTGGCGTTGATCGCCATGCCGGGCCACTGCTTCCACGCGATGGCAATGGCACCGGGCACAAAACCCACCCACTGCCGCTCAGCATCGCTGCGGATGTCAATCAGCACCGCTTGCCCGCTTTGCCACCACGCACAGGCCTGCTGGGGAGATACGTCTCCCGCATAGCCCGTGACAGATACCGGGCGGTCATTCGTTGGGATCTTCATGCTGAATTGAATTGTGTCGATACACCCGCAGTGTCGAGGTTGTCCTGGCAAATGCTATTATTTTTATAGCTGCTCGAGCAGTTTTTACAAGGGGCTTTCATCACTTTCATCTCAAAACCAATCTGCCCAACAGCGTCACCAGGGCTAATCCAGTGACGGTTGGGTCGTGTTTGTCAGCAGTTCGGTAGTTCAAAGAATTAAATTTTTGTCACCAGAAGCTTAATTCAAGGCCGAATCTAAACACTTCCCGCCGCCACAACGTACGCACCTACCGAACGTCTTGCCGAGCCCGGCAATATCCACCCTGGCAGCTTGGCCAAGGCCTCGGCAGAAACACGCGGTCTGGGTGAGTCACACCATGCCGACACGGCAGAAAAGCAATCCGCCCGGCGCGGCCAGTGATGCGGTGACGCAGCCACCCTGGCCAGCGCCAGCAATAACCACAAAGGCTACAGCAGCTGCCACCGCCCAGTCCCCTCGGCAGGGCTTCTGGATTGGCCTGGACGTAGGCGTGTTGACCGGCATCTCTTAACTCATGGTGGAGACCGCTTAGCATTACACTCAGATTGACGTTGACGTCAACGTCAACTACCTGATCGGAAATCGCATGGCCAGCACGTCGGAAACCCCAAAAAAGTCCCCATCCCCCCGCCTGACAGACTGGCAGCCCTACGGCTCCAAGCCCGTCAAGCTCAAAAACTTCGACACCGCCGCAAAACCATGGTCCAGTGGCAACAAAGAGGCAGACAAAGCGGCTATTGATGCCCTCGCCACCGAAATCGACGTGTTGCAAGACAAGTTCTACGCCGATGGCCGCCGCAAGATGCTGGTGGTGCTGCAGGGCACTGACACCTCGGGAAAAGACGGCACGGTCCGCGGCATATTCAGCCGCTCCAGCCCGCTGGGCGTGCACACCGTCGGCTGGAAAGCCCCCACCGAGCATGAACGTGCGCGTGACTATTTGTGGCGCGTTCACCATCGCATGCCTGGCAACGGCGAGGTTTGCGTGTTCAACCGCAGTCACTATGAAGACGTGCTGGTACCGGTGGTCAACGGCTGGATCACACCCGAGCAAACACAGCAGCGTTACGCCCATATCAACGACTTTGAGCGCATGCTCAGCGACACCGGCACGGTGATCCTGAAATTCATGCTGCACATCAGCTTTGAAGAGCAGCGCCGACGGCTGCAAGAGCGCCTGGATGACCCGGCCAAGCACTGGAAATTCAGTGTTGGCGACGTTGAAGTGCGCAAACAGTGGCCCGCTTACCAGCAAGCCTATAGCGGGCTGCTAGCCGCCACCCACACGAAACACGCCCCCTGGACCATCGTGCCCGCCAATTCCAAAACCCACCGCAATCTGATGATCGCCACGCTGGTGCGCGACACGCTCGCGGGGCTGGATTTACGCTACCCCGAAGGCGATGCATCGCTTAAGGGCTTAGTGATCGAGTAAGCACGACGCTGAAATTAAGGAACGCAAAGGGCGCGAAGGTTTCGCAAAAAGCGCAAAAGAACAGCCAAAACAGTTTTTTGAATTCTTTTGCGAGCTTTGTGAAATCTTTGCGCCCTTTGCGTTCATTGCCCCTGCATTGACGAAAGCAACACATGACCGACCTTTCCGCCGAATTCAAAGCCCTGGCCAGCTACCGTCCCACGCACAAGGTGCGTTTTGTCACGGCCGCCAGCCTGTTTGACGGGCACGACGCAGCCATCAACATCATGCGACGCATCTTGCAGGGCATGGGTGCCGAGGTGATTCACCTGGGGCACAACCGAAGCGTGGACGAGGTGGTCACTGCCGCCTTGCAGGAAGACGTGCAGGGCATCGCGATCAGCAGCTACCAGGGCGGCCATGTGGAGTATTTCAAGTACATGGTGGACTTGCTGCGTGCACGCGGCGGCGACCACATTCAGGTGTTTGGCGGCGGTGGCGGCGTGATCGTGCCCGACGAAATTCGTGAACTGCAAAGCTACGGCGTGACACGCATTTACAGCCCGCAAGACGGCCAGCGCATGGGACTGCAAGGAATGATTGGCGAGATGGTGATGCGCTGCGACAACGATTTGACCGGCCATGCCCCTATGGCATTGAAAGAGATTCAGGGCCACAGCGAGATGGCTTGGCGCAAACTGGCGCAAGCACTTACTGCGATTGAAGGTTTAAAGCTAAATCCGGCTCTAGCCCTTGAAATTACTGCTCAAGCAGCTACTAAAAGCATAGCGGTTGTGGGAATTACCGGCACCGGTGGTGCAGGTAAATCGTCGCTCACCGACGAGTTGATCCGTCGCCTGCGGCTGGACCAGGGCGACAGTTTGCACATCGCCGTCATCTCGATCGACCCGAGCCGCCGCAAGAGCGGTGGCGCGCTGCTGGGTGACCGCATCCGCATGAATGCGATTGCGCCGTGGGCTGGTGAACCACGCGTCTTCATGCGCAGCTTGGCCACCCGCGACTTCGGCTCCGAAATCTCCCAGGCCTTGCCCGACGTGATTGCTACCTGCAAATGCGCGGGTTTCGACCTGATCATTGTCGAAACCTCTGGCATCGGCCAAGGCGACGCCGCCATTGCGCCACTGGTCGACGTGCCGATCTACGTCATGACACCCGAATTCGGCGCCGCCAGCCAGCTGGAAAAAATCGACATGCTGGACTTCGCCGAGTTTGTGGCTATCAACAAGTTCGACCGCAAAGGCGCGCTCGATGCATTGCGTGATGTGAGCAAGCAGGTGCAGCGCAACAAGGAAGCCTGGACCACCCCGATGGAACAAATGCCCGTGTTTGGCACCATGGCCGCCCGCTTCAACGACGACGGCGTGACCGCGCTGTACCAGGCGCTCAAACCTCGCCTGACGGAACTCGGCGTGCCGCTGAAAGCAGGCACCCTGCCCCCACAAAACGTGCGCCACAGCACCAACCAGTCCCCCGTCGTACCCGCCGCCCGCGCCCGGTATCTGGCTGAGATCAGCGACACCGTGCGCAGCTATAAAGCCCGGGCCGAAGGTCAGGCCCAGCTGGCGCGCGAGATTGCGCAGTTGCAAGCCTCAGCCCGCATGCTGCAAGCCGCCAACCCCGCCAAAACCCGCGCCGTAGAAGCCGTGACCGACCTGGCCACTCAGCGCCAGGCCGCTCAAGACCCCGCCGCCAAAAAGTTGCTGGCCCAGTGGCCGCAAATGCAACAAGCGTATGCAGGCGATGAATACGTCGTGAAGATTCGCGACGCTGAAATCCGCACCGCCCTG
>JAYUXO010000268.1:0-3724 GCA_043753505.1 Comamonadaceae bacterium | reverse complement strand
GCAATTCGCCTACCCCCATGGCAAGGGCACCCGCGGTGAACCAGGGACGGTTCAGCACGACCAGACGCCCTGGTGTGCTTTGGCCTAAAAAGCGCGCTGCCGCGATGCTTGCCATTGGCGTCATGGAGCGCGCACTGGCAACTGCGCCTATGAGCGCAGAAAAAAGTAATCCGCGAGTTTTCATGCTTCATCCATAAAAAGGTTTGAGAAAACAAGCGTGATCGAGCCTGCTCGATTCGAATACCGGCAAACCAGCCGGCCGGCTGTAGGAACTGGGTTAGAGAAACGTCGGGGTCAGCGCATCCCATCGGGACCATGTCTTGAGAAATTACATTTCTTTCGCGCAATCGCTCTCTATTCCATAGCTGCCCGCGCAAACAATCCATGGACGGCTGACCGTGACTTCGGGCGCTTCAAAGCACTGAAGACGGTGAATCCGCTGATCTAGGTATACGGGGTCAGATCACAATTATTGTTCCGTAAAACGGGCACAGCAAAGCCGGTCAAGTCAACATCACACAAGCCCGCTTGCTCTCCCATTTGAGACGAATTCCCACCGTTCTCTTAACCGCGCTGCACACCTTGATCGGGGTATTCAGTTAATTGGACAGGTTGCCTGTCGAATTCAGCACGCGGCCCAACTGCGGTCGGCTGAAGGCTGTACGCTGCGGCATGCTCACTTTGTTGTATTTGTTGCTTTGTATGGCATCACAAACCTGCAGCCGACGCGGTGTCAAGCCAGATCAGCCACCAGCCCTTGTAAATACTGCTCAACTAGCTATTTAATTAATAGCGTGCGCCAGTAAAAAAACGGCAGGGCGTGGTGATGAAAATAGCTCAAGGCTTGGCGTTTTCTTTGAGCTTGGCGTAGGTCCGGTTGGCTTCGTCGCCGCGGTCGGTGTCCACCAAGCCGCGCTTCAGATCCTTCGCGGCTTGTTGCATCACGGCTCGGGGCTCTGAGGTCTGGCTGTCTGCCGATTCATCGTGCTCATGTGGTAAACGCGGGACGCTGTCCTGGCCGATGCTGACCTGTACGTTGGCCTCGGCTGGGGTGATGGGTTCGTCGGAGGGCTCGGGAAAGCTTGAATCTTGAGGCGGTGATTTGCGTGTTGACGATGTCATGGGTGCGACCTATTGGCGGTTTGGGTTGTTGGGCTGCCGGTCACGTGAATTACGTGTGCCATCGCCATCGCGGTCGCGGTCGCGCGAGTTGCGCACGCCGTCACCGTCGCGGTCGCGTCCGCCGCGGTGCTGGTCGTAACGGTCGCGCACCCAGCGGTCTTGCACAAAAACGACTGACTGTCCGCAGGCGTTGTAGCGGCTGCAATGGCGCGACCAGTTCTTGGAATGCCCTGGTGGCACATACATGTAAATCGGTTGCCGCTGCGTGTTGTCGGGTGCTGGCGCAATCAGGATGGGTTGCTGATAAACCCATGCGTCGCGAGGTATCGCATCGCCGAAATTCAGGCGTCCGTAAACGCCTGGCTGTTGGATGGTGACGGAAACATCAGCAGCCTGTGCCGATTGCGCGGCGCAAGCAGCCAGCAGTGCCGCGCCTATCAGCCAATGTTTTGCCAGTCCGCTGGCTGCGCCTGCTGACGCGTTCGGGACTTTATGGCTTGAAGTGGTCATTTTTAAAACCTTCCAGATTGAAGAGCTTTCAGTGTGACCCTCCGGGCGCGTGTTCACCATAGCGCGTAGGTAAAGTCCAGGGATGACAGGCCGCAGTCAAGCGCTTGTCCTACGCTGGGCCCGGTTTACCGGAAAAAATTTTGGACTGCATGGGCCAAAACCTACCGATAAAACGCCTGCACCGTCCCTTTGAGCTTGATCAGCAGCGGCTGGCCCTTGCGGTCTTTGGCTTTGCCAGCGGGCACTTTTACCCAGCCTTCGCTGATGCAATATTCCTCTACATCGCTGCGCTCCTGGTCGTTGAAGCGGATGCCGATGGCGTATGCGAACACGGCGACCACATGGTGCGGGCTGCGCGGATCGACACTCAGGTGGTCGGGCAAATCAGGCCGGGTATCGGAGGGAGTGGGTGTGGTGTCGGTCATTCGGGCATTTTGCCTTTCCCTTTTTTGCCACGCGCGTCCTTCTTGGCCAGCCGCTGGGCATCCAGCGCCAGCCCGGCTGCCAGCCACTGGGCAAATTGCTCAGGTGTCTCCAGCGTGATGCGGCCCAATGTGGCGGTGCGAAATTCCGTGATGACGATTTCAGCCGCTTTTTGCATGTTGATGCGGCCTTTGCCCAGCAAGGCTCCGCGCTGGCGGCCCACAGCTTCCAGCACGGCTTCGTCAGTCATGTGCGGCACATTGGTCAGCTTGTAGCGGGCTTCAAGCAGGGCAGGGTAGTGCTGGCGCAAGCCGTCCACCAACTCGAGCGCCACCAGCTCCTCGTCGTAGGCATTGCGGCCAACCGCGCCGCTGGCGGCCAGGTTCAAGCCGCTTTGCGCCACAACGATGCGCGGCCACAGCAGGCCGGGCGTGTCATACAGATAAAAGTCGTCGGCCAGCGTGATGCGCTGCTCCAGCTTGGTAATGCCCGCTTCGTCGCCGGTTTTGGCCTGTCGTTTGTTGGAAAGCGTGTTGATAAGGGTGGACTTGCCCACGTTGGGCACCCCACAAATCAGCACCCGCATGGGTTTGACCATGCCAGCGCGACCCGGGGCCAAGGTGTGGCAAGCGGCAATCAGGCTGGCGGCGCAGCCGGCATCGCTGGCTTGCAACGCCACGGCGCGGGTGTTGGCCACGGCGTTGTAGAAGGCCAGCCAGAGCGCAGTGCGCGCAGGGTCGGCCATGTCTTGTTTGTTCAGAATTTTGAGCGTGGGTTTGTGGCCCGTCAGCTCGGCCAGTAAGGGGTTGGCGCTGGAGCCGGGCAGGCGGGCGTCCAGCACCTCGATGACGACGTCAATTTCCTTGATGCGCTGCGCAATGGCCTTGCGCGTCAGGTGCATGTGGCCGGGGAACCATTGAATGGCCATGAGGGGTGCTTTCTGTGCGGTAAACGGTGCTGCGAATGGCCCATTGTCGTTGCGCAGTTCTGGCATATCTTGTGCGTACGCGTTGGCCCTGACTATCATTGCAACCGTTTCGGTTCCGCTCAACACCACAGGCCACCATGCAACCCTTCTACACACTCATTCTGGTGGCACTGCTTGTCGGTGCCTCGGCGACCGTGGTGGCACAGCCCACCACACCCGCTTCAACCGCTACACCCACTCCGCAGGAAATGATTGACGCGCTGAAAACACCGCCTCCAGGTGCCCCAGGCGCTACCCGCCAGCTGCGTATTCAAAAGGTGGATCCACCGGCAGGCACCTTACCCGCTGCCAAGGTACTGCCGCCAGCCCGTGCGGATGTCACTGCACAGCGCCCATCGCTGTCGCTGCTGATCCAGTTCGAGTTTGATTCGGCCCAGGTCAGTGGTGCCAGTCAGGAGGCCCTGAGCAACTTGGCGCAGGCCTTGAAATCAGGAGATTTGGCGAACTCCCGTTTTGCACTGGAAGGCCATACCGACCGCAAAGGCAGTGCCAGCTACAACCTTCGGTTGAGCCAGTCGCGGGCCGATGCGGTGCGCAGCTATCTGGTGCAGCAGGGCGTCGATGGCAAGCGCCTGGTAGCCACTGGCAAAGGCTTTTCACAACCGGCTCTGCCGCAGCAGCCAATGGCAGCCGAGAACCGTCGGGTTCGCGTGGTCAATCTGGATTGATCTGATTCGCCCC
>JAYUXO010000267.1:0-9213 GCA_043753505.1 Comamonadaceae bacterium | reverse complement strand
GGCGCTGGGCCCGGTCAACGCCACCGCCACCATCACCACGACCACCGCTGACCCGGTGCTGGGCAACAACACGGCGACTGCCACGATGAGCGTCAACTCAACGTCAGACATGAGCGCTAGCTTTGCAAGCTTCCCGCTCAGCGCGCCCGTAGGTACTGTCGTAGCGGGGACTGCGAATTTCGTCAATACCAGTGCTACCAGTACTGCTACGACAGCAGTGTTTAGTCTGCGCTTGCCGAGCGGGCTGAGCAATGTGACCGTCACGAGTGCATTGTTGGGACTTGGCGTTTATGTTTCAGCGAGTGGATTAGTCACTTTCCCAGCTGCACCTGCCTCAATTAACGTCACACCAAACTTTACGGTGAGCGCCTCAATCAATTTTCTGCAGACTAATACCGGCGTATCCGGCACGGGCAGCACAGGGGCTGGTAACGATAACAATGCCCTCAATAACACGGCAACTTTCAGCGTGGCCACAGCCACGGTGGCGGACGTCAGTGCTAGCCTGGTAATACCTGCTAGCGCACCAGCCAACTCGACTGCGGTGGGCACAGTAACCTTTTATAACGTAGGAAGCGCAACAGCAAACAGTGTTTCCCGTAGCGTATTTATTAGTGGTGGAACGCTCACTGCGGCAATAGGCGGGGTTATCTCGGCAGGAGGTGTGACAGCAACATTTAATATTCCGTCAATGTTGCCTGGTGGTTCTGCCAGCTTCACTTTCAGTTATGTAATGCCATCTGCTGGCGGCGTTAATGCAACGGCTAGTATTGCCACTGTGTCTACCGAAACGAACACAACAAATAATTTCGCTGTCGGTTTCACTAGTGTCAGTGGCGTAGGAGTTGACCTTTCCGTTTCTTTAGTAGTCAATCCCGGCTCTCTTCCAGGTGGGCTACTCACTGTCGGGGGCAACACCATTCAAGCAGTCGTGACAAACGTTGGTGCCGTGCCTTCACTGGGCACAGTCACACTTGTACTGCCAGGTGCCGTGCCCAATACATTCGTCACAGTTACGTTTACCTTGGCAACACCTTTAGGCGTCGGGCAAACAGTCGGATTTACGACCACCTACACAATGGGCACCCAAACGACAGCTGCTCAGACCTTTACTGCCGCTGTGACGGGTGGGCCCACGGAGACAAACCTAACGAACAATTTTGCAACTGTGTTGGCGGATGTCGGTGCCAATGTATCTGGCAGAGCTTGGTTTGACGCGGGTGTGGGCGGAAGGCAAATCTACAACCCGGGTACAGATATTCCGCTGCGAGATGTGCTGGTCCGTTTGGCTAACGCATTCGGCCCGGTTGCTACGGCGTTTACTGACGTGAATGGGCAGTATGAAATTCGAGGCGTTCGTCCTGCGACAAACTACAGTATTCAATTTTTCCGGTGCGCGAACCCGTCCACTCCCTCAACTTGCGTGGTGATAGGTACGACGCCACTGAATCAAGGGCCCCAGACGCAAAGATACGGCGTCGCAAACAACGCCACTACGGTTCCACTAAACCCCGTACCGAGCGTGACAGGGGTGACCATAGGAAACGCGATCACAGGCATAACCTTGATTGCCGGCGATAACACCATCAACCAAAATTTGCCGATTGACCCAGCAAGCGTGGTGTACGACTCTGTTACCCGTTTGCCTGTAGCGGGAGCAACTGTGTCAGTCTCTGGACCACCCGGGTTTGCTGGTTTTATCCAGAACGGCAATGGTGTCATTAGCACGACTCAAGTCACTGCAATCGACGGACGCTATCAGTTCTTTCTCATGCCTGGATTTGTTCCAGGTACTTACACCCTTTCAGTCGGTGCGCCTGGAGGCTACTTCCCGATATTGGTTACCCAAACTACGTTTGCAGTAGCGGGCGGTGTCGTTCCACCAACCGCTTTTCCTGGAGTGGTACCGCCTGGCCTCAACCAGGCAGTACCCAATCCATTGGCACCTCAAGGCGCCAACCCAACCACGTATTACCTGTCTTTTAATTTTGGAGCGGGTTCAGGCGATGTCATACATAACCATATTCCGCTGGATCCGCTACCTGGTGGCGGCGGTGGGATACAGACGCCCACAGTTGCTGATCTGTTGATAACTAAAGTTGGCCCAGCGACTGTTGCGGGCGGCACAACGGCGGCCTATGTCATCACCATTTCGAATGCGGGCCCTGCTGATGCGCAGAACATTACGGTGACAGACGTGTTGCCGACAGGATTAACGCTGGTTAGCGTTGATTCCCAACCTCCAGGCTTGTTTGTTCTGACAACCGTGACGGGGTCATTCAGTGCCTACTTGCCATTGTTGCAAGCAGGCGCTGCCGTACCGCTTAACTTGGTAGTGTTGGTAGATCCTGCGTTATCTGGGTCCACGCTTACTAACGTAGTCAGCGCGACAACGACTACGCCCGACGCAGACTTAAGAAATAACACTGCGACAACCAGCGCGACGGTACTGCGGTCCGACTTGCTGATAACCAAGCAGGGACCTGCAACCATGCTTCCCGGTGCTACTGCTAGCTACACCCTGACCATTGCGAATATAGGACCGAGCGTGGCGCTGAATGTCACAGCGACAGACGTGATACCCGCCGGCTTGATCCTGATTTCTGCATCTATTGTTTCCGGAACCGCAAACTTGAATATCTCTGCGTCGGGGGTATCTGTATTTAAGAGCGTTTTGTTGCCCAACGGTGCCGAGCCAGTTGTAATTGTGTTGGTTGTGGCCGTAGACCCATCAGTTGCAGGGACCACAATTACCAACGTGGCAGGCATTACCGCTACCACTGCCGACAGCAACCTAAATAACAACACTGCAACGGCAGTGTCCAGAGTGCTGGTTCCTGATATCCAAATCAACAAGCAAGGGCCTCTAACAATGGTGGCTGGCAGCACCGCCTCCTACACTCTGACGATTGCGAACATCGGGCCCGGCGCTGCGGCTAACGTCACTGTCACCGACGCATTGCCTAGCGGACTGACCTTGATAGCCGCTTCTGTAATGTCCGGTAGCATGAGTCTTGTCACATCAACCGGCGCAATTACAGCCACTAAGGCATTGCTGAATGGCATTGGCCTATCGACGATCCCTGAGTCGGTAGTGATCCGACTGGTCGTCGCTATTGACCCTTCCATTGCAGGGACAACCGTAACCAACGTTGCAGCAGTGACGACAACCACGGCCGATAGCAACCCAGTTAACAATTCGTCGACGGCTGTTTCCCGTGTTCTTGGGGTCGATGTACAAATCACAAAGTTGGGTCCCGAAACATTAGCTGCTGGCGGCACTGCGACTTACACGTTAATTGTGGTCAATGTTGGGCCGAGTGTTGCCTCTAACGTCACGGTTTCAGATGCGCTGCCAACGGGCTTGAGTTTGGTGTCCGCGTCGCTGGTATCGGGCGGGAGTTTCAGTTTCACCACCAGCACCGCCGGCGTTACGGCGAGCGTCGCGTTGATGCCTGTGGGAACAACAGTGTTTGCGCTCAACGTGAACATCGACGTCACCGCGAGCGGCACCGTTACCAACGTGGCGTCCGCGACCACCACCACTCCGGACACGAACAACGCAAACAACACCAGTTCAGTGTCCAGTCGAGTACTTGGCGCAGACGTGCAAGTATTTAAATTTGGCCCACCAACGTTGACAGCAGCAGGAACTGCCACTTACACGCTCGTGCTGGTAAACGCCGGGCCAAGTGTCGCGGCGAACGTGACACTGACTGACGTGATGCCGCTCGGCCTGACTCTGCTGGGCGCATCAATGACCGTGCCGGGCAGCCTGTCGTTGACGATCTCGCCAGAAACCTTAAGCGGGTTTGTTCCTGTCTTGCGTCCCGGCACAGTCACCGTTAACTTGACAGTTCAAGTTAACTACACAGCAACAGGAACGATCACCAACGTCGTGACGGCCACCAGCACCACAGCCGATCCGAGCCCGACTAACAATATCGCCTCTGTCACTTCACTCGTCAAAGAAGTTGAATCGGGCGTCATCCTGGTCAACAAGACTGGTAACAAGACCGTCGCTGAGGTGGGTGATTCCGTTCAATACACCATCCGTACACGCAATACTATTTTCGTGCCGGTCCGTAATGTCACGCTGGAGGACTTACTTCCTGCAGGCTTCCGTTACATCCCTGGCACGGCTCGTTTAAATGGCACCATCACTGCCGATCCGCAGGGTGGGGTGGGGCGGCAACTGATATTCAACATCGGTAACTTGCCTGCTCAAGCGGTGTATGAATTAACTTACTTTGTTCGCCTGGGTGTAGGTTCACAGCAAGGCGATGGAATCAACCGCGCGACGGCGATTTTCCCGGGTGCCAACGGTGCCCCCGTTCGCTCCAACACTGCACAGTTCAAAGTCAATGTCCAGGGCGGAGTGTTCACTAATGACGGGTGTATTGCGGGCAAAGTCTTTGTAGATTGCGATGGTAATGCTGTGCAAAACAACGATGGTGGCTCACGCGAATTGGGTATTCCTGGCGTGCGTCTGGTGATGCTGGACGGCACATACATCGTGACGGACAACGAAGGCAAATACAGCATCTGCGGCATCAAACCTCAAACCCAGGTGTTGAAGGTTGATCGTGCGACGCTGCCAAAAGGGTCACGTCTAGTGCCTTCAAGCAACCGCAATGCAGGCGTCGGCGACAGTATTTTTGTCGACTTGAAAGGTGGTGAGCTGTTCCGCGCGGACTTCATCGAAGGCTCATGCAGCGTTGAAGTACTTGACGAAGTCAAAGCGCGTCGTGCTGTTGGTGGACCATCCCAGCCCCAGACAGACAAATCGATAGAGTCCCTGGTGCCCGTCGTACCAGCTGCCAGCACGATCAGGCCATGAAGACACAGCAATCGCCCCAATCCGCGCAGGCGACATTCCTTCGCGTGCCCTTGAGTGCCATTGGTGCTGCGGCATTGACCTTGTTTCACGGAATCGCGGCCACGCAACCCGCGACTAACACCACCAGTGCCGATGCCCCCGCTCCACGCAGCTTGTTCGAAACCAGCGGTCAGGAAAGCATTGGCCCAAGGCCTGCAACGTCATTCTTGGAGCGCCTTTCCTCCCCTGCAGACAAGATCACCATCAAAGCGTTGGGCGATAACCTGCCCGCAGACGGCAACACCAGCACCGACGTGCAAGTGCGGCTGCTTGACCGCAACGGGACGTTGCTTCGCGGCGAGGTAGACGTCACGATTGAAGTTGACTCCGGTGCACGAATTTTGCTGCCCGGCCGAAAAACGTCTGAGTCAGCCTCTGACCGTGGTGACATTGACCGGATTCAGCCAGGTATTCAAGCAGTAGTGAAAGACGGCGCGCTGGACTTCAAGTTGATCGCGCCAATCCGCCCTGAAAACGTCACCGTTCGCGTATCGGTAAAGGGAGTGGTTGAAAAAATAACAGTTCGCTACGTGCCCGATTTACGCGAACTGATTGCGGTCGGTTTGCTGGAAGGCCAACTACGCGCAGACAAGTTTGATCCCAAGCAAATCGTTCCTGTGCGCGAGAACGACAGTTTTGAAAACGAAATCAGGAATTTCAGTAAAGAGTTCAATGGTGGGCGCGCTCGTTTCGGGGCCCGTGCTGCGCTGTATCTGAAAGGCAAAGTCAGTGGTCAGTATTTGTTAACCCTCGCGTACGATTCAGAGAAAAACACGCGCAAGAAACTGTTTCAGGACATTGACCCCAATACGTTCTATCCGGTGTATGGCGACTCAAGCTACCGCGGCACTGATGCACAAAGCAACGGCAAGTTGTATGTGCGCCTCGACAAGGGCCTGAGTTATTTGCTGTGGGGCGATTACACGACGGCTGATACCAATCCCGCACGTCAGCTGAGTCAATACTCCCGCTCGCTACCTGGATTTCGCGCGCATTACGAAGAAGGCGACATCACTGCCAACGCGTTTGTCGCCCGCCAATCGCTTACGCAAATCGTTGACGAATTTCCCGCACGCGGTGTCTCGGGTCCCTACGGCGTATCCAAATCCAACGGCATATCAGGGAGCGAAAAAGTAGAAATTTTGGTGCGTAGTCGTGGCCAGACCTCGATCATTTTGAAAGCCACACCACTGACTCGCTCGTTGGACTACGAGTTTGAGCCGTTCAACGGTCAACTCCTGTTCCGTGCGCCGGTCCCCAGTGTGGACGACCAGCTCAACCCGGTGTCCATTCGGGTCACCTATGAAGTAGATCAAGGCGGCAAGCAGTTCACCATCGTTGGTGGCGACGTGCGACTAAAAATCAGCGAGTCGTTGTTGGTTGGCGTTTCGGTTGCCAGGGACAACAACCCGGACATCCCAACAACGGTCATAGGTGCCAACCTGCAACTGCGCTTGAGTAAAAACACAGAGATGATTGCCGAGCTGGCCCGCGCCAAGAGCGTCGTGGGTGCCACCAGTAATAACTTTGGTGTGAATAACAGTACCAATTTTGTGGGTCTGGGTGGCGAGGTCTCAGGCAATGCGGCGCGCGTGGAAATTCGCCACGGCGACACGGATTTTCAAGGCCGGGCTTATGTATTGCGCACAGACGACAACTTCAACAACAGTTCTGCCGGTGTCGTCGGTGGACGCAGCGAATTTGGCGTTTCAGGCGCCTACCGGGTCACCGAAAAAATCACGCTGAACGCCGAAGCCACACGGTCTGAAGATCGCATCAAGGCGGGTACCAGCGATGCTATTTCGGTGGGTGCTGACCTCAAGTTGTCAGATCGCTTGACCGTGGGTGCTGGCGTCCGGCACGTCAAACAGAGTTCAACCACACTGGTGTCATCCATTGGCAGCAACTGTTTGGGTGTTGGCACCAGCGCCACTAGTAGCCAGGGCTATAACGTGGGTTATGGCATCAGCGATGTCGGTAACCAGCAAATTGACCCGGCCACTGGCCGACCAGTCACTTGCACCACCGTTTCTGTACCTAACGGACCAGTTACCGAACTGGACACTTCGTCGATTTATGGCCGCGTCAGCTGGAAAGCGACTGACACCGTGACGCTGACCGGCGAAGTGCAGCGCGAGTTGGGCGCAAACGCCACGACACTCGTGCGGGCAGGTGCCGATTGGCAAGTGGCAGAAAAAACTCGCGTCTATGGTCGTTACGAACTGGCCCGCCAGTACACCGGCTCTTACGGCTTGGGTGTGGGCACTACAGGAAGCAACTTTGCGCTGGGCATCGACACCCAGTACATGCAGGACGGCAGTCTGTACAGCGAATACCGCTTGCGCGACGGGAGTGCCGGCAAAGAGGTTCAGGCAGCAGTGGGTTTGCGCAACGGCTGGCGTTTGGCTGATGGCTTGAGGCTGAATACGAATGTGGAACGTTTGACGGGCAGCACCGGCAGCGCAAACGCCGCGGGCGTGGGTGTGGAATACACGGCCAGCGAATTCTGGAAAGGCTCAGGTCGCCTTGAATGGCGTCAGGACGCGTCTTACACCAACTACCTGCTCACTGTGGGCGTGGCCCGCAAGCTTGATCGTGACTGGACCCTGCTGGCCCGCGATTACCTGACGCTGACCTCGCCACGCGGCAACGTTTCGAATGTGGGTGCAGTCACTGGCACCAGGCGGCAAAATCAGTTCCAGCTCGGTTTCGCCTTCCGGCCGGTAGACAACAACCAGTTCGACGCCTTGGGCTTGTATGAGCGTAAGTCGCAAACCGACCCCACAGCCCTGATCAAGTCCACCACCGACATCATCAGCTTCCGTGGCAACTACCACCCCAGCCGTGCCTGGCTGGTCAGCGGCCGCTACGCCTTTAAAAAGGTGGATGAGTTGCTGCTGGGCACCATTCAAGACAACTACCACGCCCAACTGTTCGGTGGCCGCGTCACCTACGACGTGACCAACCGCTGGACGGTTGGGGGCATCTTCACCGTGCTTCAAGGCAAAGGCGGCGCGCGGCAATATGCATATGGGTTGGAGCTGGGTTACGTGGTCATGGACAACCTGTACGCCACAGTCGGTTACAACTGGCGCGGCTTCCGGGACGACGAGCTGGCGGATGGCAATTACACCAACCGCGGGTGGGTGCTGGGCATGCGATACAAGTTTGACGAAGACATTTTCAAAAAGAACGACCCGACGGTCAACAAAACCCTGGGCGGTCCACCGGTACCCGCTGCCAAGCCCTAGCCGTTTGTTATTAAACCTCAGCCATCAGGGTGCATGCCGTACCGCCAACGCCTAACCCCATGAGAACGCTATGAACCTGTTTGAACGCATATGCTTAATGCCTGTTTTGATGCCGTTTATGGCCCTAGCACTGGTATCTTGTGCTCAACCAGCTATGAAAAACGAAGCGCCGGGCCCAGCGGCCGCCAACACTGGCTTGGTCAGTCAGCAGGCGCGCATCACCGACGCCGCCATCCGTGGCGACGAAAACAAGTTCAACCAAGTGCAACAGCGTCTTCGCAAACTCAGTGAAAGCGGTGTGCCACAAGGCAATTACGCGCTGGCCAAGGCCCAGTGCTGGCTTGACACGGCGCGTAGCCAACATGACGAAAACGACCGTACTGGCTATGTTGAAGAAGCGCTGACAGAGTCCCTAAAGATTACGCAAGCACTTGAGACCGATCGCAACGCCCGCGCTGGGGGTGACACCCCTTTGATCGCCCGCAGCAGCAAGTTGCGCGAGGACCTTTGGGCTCAGTTGGGCGGCTTGAAATCCAAACCTGAGGGCATGGCCTGCTACGCCAGCACCGTGGCGTGCGCTGAGGTGCGGCTGGTACGCGCTGGCCACGCCAATGAGCAAACCGGCTGGCGTCAAGCCACGCCCCACATCAGGATGGTGGAAGACGCCCTGGGACGCGCCACCACACTGGCCGCGCAATGCAAGCCAGCCACACTGGCTGTTGCCCCTGTAGCTGCTGCAACGAGCGCACCGATTGCCGCTGCGGCAGCTTCACCTGTTGCGCCATCGGCAGCACCCGTCGGCGGACGCGAAAGCTTTGTCGTTCTGTCAGATGCCTTGTTCGCGTTCAATAAATCGGGCCGTGCTGACCTGCTGCCCGGTGGCGTACAACGCCTCACCGAGATTGCTGCACGCCTGAAAACCTACCAGTCCATCGCGTCCCTGGCTGCCTTGGGGCACACCGACCGCCTGGGCTCTGCTGACTACAACGCCAGGCTCTCTCAAGCACGCGCAGACACCGTCAAAGCATTCTTCGACTCTCAGGGCATCAAGGCCACGGTCACAAGTGCCCAAGGCGTCGGCGC
>JAYUXO010000266.1:0-3757 GCA_043753505.1 Comamonadaceae bacterium | reverse complement strand
TGGTGGCCGCGTTTCCCAACACCGGTTTCATGGGCGTGCCGCTGCTGGTGGCGCTGTTGGGTTCCCGCGCGGCGGGACCCGCCATCGTGACAATTCTGGTGGACATGGTGATCACCACCTCGCTGTGCATTGCGCTGTCTCGTCTGGACGGCGCCGACAAGCACGGCTCGGCCACTGCCGTCAAAAACGCGCTGCGCGGCGTGTTGGTCAATCCGCTGCCCTGGGCCATCTTGTTGGGCGGCCTTGCCTCTGCCACGGGTTTTGCTTTGCCTGGGCCGCTGAATAACACCGTGGGCCTGCTGGCCGACGCAGCCTCTCCGGTGGCGCTGTTCACCATCGGCGCGGTGCTGGCTCGCTCCCAAATGCTGCAAGCTCAAGCCCACG
The DNA here is from genome assembly GCA_043753505.1 of Comamonadaceae bacterium. Lineage (GTDB taxonomy): Bacteria > Pseudomonadota > Gammaproteobacteria > Burkholderiales > Burkholderiaceae_C > JAAFIW01. The sequence continues at coordinate 3,373 of JAYUXO010000266.1, read as the reverse complement.
AAGCCCCCACCCCGCTGGCTGATTACCTGCCGGTGGCGGTTTTCAAGCTGTTGGTGCACCCGCTGCTGGTACTGTTGGTCGGCGCGCTGGTCATTCGCGTGGGGTTGCCGTTGGACAGATTCGCGCTCACGGTGATGGTGCTGGTGGCTGCGCTGCCAAGCGCCAGCAACGTGTCGCTGCTGGCGGAGAAATTCGAGGCAAACACCGGGCGCATTGCGCGAATCATCCTGGTGTCGACCGCGACAGCGTTTCTGACGTTTTCAGCGGCGGTGGCGTTGTTGACATAAACGGCTCCCGCCCCTATCAATGTTGCTCAAGCAGCTATTAATTCAATAGCAATCGGGTCAATCAAGGCATCTATCTTCACCGCCACCTGACCGGTACGCACCCGTCGCCAAGGGCTACGAGCCATGACGCAGCCACACCAGCTATGGGTGCACGCAAATCAGACATCGAAGCATTGTGTTTCCCCCTGTCTGCAGCTGCGTCGAGCGGGCGACACACACCGTTTTCCCATCGCTTGGCGTCAGAACGTCGCGTTCACCGGTGCGTTGCTGGCAGCCCATGAATACAGCGCCACAAATACCAGGGCGTCAAACACGGCACCAAAGCAGATGTACAACACTGGCATGAACAGTACCGACAGGTGCTGCATGATGAGAGCCTGCGCCAATACCTGGTGCGGCACCATGATGGCCAGGAACGAAAGGATGAGCGCCGTGTACATCAATTTGACGGCCAAACCCTGATTCAGGATGTAGTAGCCCACCGCCAGCATGACAGGCGTGGCGAGCATCACCACGTACCCAATAGTCATCAACTCCTCGCTGTGCCGGGCCACGCTGTACGGGAAGGTGCCGGGTATCCACCAAAAATACACCACCGCAACGGCCTGCACCACGCAGGCGATGCGCAACGGGTACTTCAGTGGCAGCACGGCGCCCTTCATTACCAGCGAGAGTGCGAGCAAAGCCAGGGTTACCGCAGCAGTGATGGCAAGCGTGACGGGTCCTGGCTGTGGCGCGTCTCCTGAAACATCGAGCAAGCGTGGCACATGGCCTGCCGCGCCGTCCGTTGCAACCGACAATTGAAACGGCAAGTCCAGCCCAACTGACCAGAACAAAATGCACGACCGCCAGAAATCCAGTATCCAGGGTCGCGCCCACAACAGCAATGCGCACAGCACAATGGGCAGCAAAATGGCCTGTACCAGCAGCCAGGGTGTGACTTTCATCGTGGTGAATGACCGGTGGGGCCGTAGCTTGACGTGACGACTTTTCATCGCTTTCACAGCCAGGAACGACTCGTGAAAGACACGGTCGTGCACGCGGGCCTCGTCAGAAACAGTGATGGTATGGGTACGCATGGCGAGCCTTAAAAATCGTGGAATAGACCCAGCTGAACACCGCTGCGCCGGTACGACGGGTTGGTGTAGCGGTTGACGCCCACCAGTACACCTGTCGAAGGTGTCAGCCAATGCCGCCACATGACGGACGCTTCGCGGCTGCGAAAATTAACCATTTGATTGTTGACAGCGATGGAAAGATAACCCTCACCGCCCCAGCCATAACGGGCACTAACAACATCCTGTCGAGTTTGACCCCAGGTCAATGCAACAAACTGCTGGCGAGTACCAATGCCACCGGGATCACTGTTGTTCAGGCGCACACCTGTTTCTACGATCCAGGGCGTCGCAAAATAGTAAATCACGCTCAGGGACAGACTGCTGTCGGTGTGGCCGTCGGGCGCATCGTAATAACCCAGGCCGAGCGATGTCACCAGATTGCGCTCCGCCAGCCACTTGCGATTGATGGTGGCGTCCACACGGTAATTAGGCAGATAAAACGCGCCGTCGCCGAATCCTGCAGATAGCGATCCGTACCAATCAGGGTCGAAGGTATACGTGTCTCCCAGTGCGGCAAAGACACCGTTTTGCCCAAACCGGCGGTGGGTTGACAGCTCACCCTGCAGCACGTGCTGCCCCAGCCCGTAGTTACCACGCAGCGTCACGTCATTCCAGCGACCGAAACCATTGGTCAATATCTGATTTCCAACGCTGAGCTCCAGACTGCGCACATTGGTAACAGCTGGTGCAGCCGGCAAGGAGGTGAGGGATTGCTGTGCATATGCCCCAAGTGGCAGTGCAAGCGTGGCAAGGACCATCAGTATGTAGATATTCATGGCGGCTCAGGGTTAAAGACAATTGATATGGCGTGGGGCGGGTATCAACTTGCGCCCCGTAACGATTTGATAAGCCACTTCGTCGGTCACTGCCCAGCGGGCCGAGTGACGCAGACCTGCGGCCTCGCGCAGCCAGCAGCGAGCGCTAACGGTGTCGTTATGGCGAACGGCCAGCACCGCAAGCAGGCCCCACGGATAGTCCGTTTTGCCCTGGCTCAGCCAATCGGCGCGGTGAGCCTGCATCCAGCGCTGGTAATACAGTCTGGCACCGCCTGGTACCTGTGGAAAGTCAACCAGTAACGGAAATATCTGCGCAACATAGTCCGGATAAAACGCGGGCTTTTGTACCTGTTGTTCAAGTTGTGTCGAAACCCTGAAAAGTTGACTGGCAGGATTCCAGAACGTCTCACGTATAGCCTGGGCCAGGCGGTTAGCTTCGGCTATTCGTTCACCACTGGTTCGGTGTACTTTGAATGACCATACCTCCAGATTGTCCATGAACAGGCCATGCAAAACCAAAGGCGACACCATGTAAACACCTCGAGACGGCTGGAATAAATGAGCCAGCGCTGCGCGGCTGATGACCTCGCTTTGACGCAGTCTGGCATCTTGCGCTACCACGTCAGGCATGGTTTCCAGCAGCTTGAGCCATAAGGCCAGCAAGGAATCATCTGCGTCTGACGGTTGGCAGGCTGTCCAGGTGTGCGCGGCCTGCCCGGTGCTGCGACAAAACCGCCCAAAAGTGCCATCGGGCTTTTGTCGGGCTACCAGCCAGCGTGCGAAGCGGCTGGCTGGAACAGACACGTCCCAACCGTTTTCGTGCGCCAGCAGCAGTGCCTGCATGGCGAAATAAGGATCGGCGAATTCACCATTGTGGAGTATGGTGATCGCACCGTCATCTGACACATAACCGGTCAGATCAAGTGCGGGTTTGCTGGCCTGTGCACCAACAACATTACCACCAGTCAGAAACCCCACCAGAAGTAAAGCCGCAGCCTGAATAAGTACTTTCATGCCGCCTTGACCATACCGATTTCGTGCGCCCAAACGGCACCATGCACTACCACGTCGTCTTCCAAAATGATATTGGCAGCAGTGACGGTGGTTGGTGCATCCACACGACCGATTTGAGCGGCTACGCCAACCAGAATGTCACTTTCCGACACCACAGGTCCCGCCACATTTGCGCGCG
>JAYUXO010000265.1:0-9244 GCA_043753505.1 Comamonadaceae bacterium | reverse complement strand
TGGCGTCAAACCGGACGTAGTTGAAGATGAAGACAGTGGCACCGGCGATGAAGGGTGCAAAAAAGCAGCTCCAGGCGTGCTTGCCCCAGCCGGGTGACGAGATGTTCCAGTGCACGTCGCCGCTTTGAAGGCCGGTCCAGTACAGGGTGGACAAATGGCCGATGGGGTAGCTGGTGTGGGTGTGCTCCACCAGCTTGGGCTGGCTGGTCGTGCCGCTGGTGAAATACAACAGCAGTGGCTCGTCGGCGCGGGTGGGCACTTTGGGCTGGTAATGCGTGAGGGCTTGGCGGGAGCCTTCAAAACTGGTCCAGGCGTTCGTCGATTCACCGCCGTTGCCCACAGATATGCGCACCATGGGCTTGGGGGCGTAAACATCCAGCCCATCAAACTTCGCGCAATGCGCGCTGCCAGTCACAACCACATGCGCCTGGCCGCGCTGCAGGCGGTCAATCAAATCGTCGCGGCTTAGCAGCGCGGTGGCGGGAATGATGACTGCGCCCATCTTGATGCAGGCCAGCATCAGCTCCCACAGCGGCACTTCATTGCCCAGCATTAGCAGCACCTTGTCGCCTCGCTGCACACCCAGGCTCTCCAGCCAGTTAGCCACCTGGCTGGAACGCTCTGAGAGTTGGGCGTAGGTAATTTTTTGTTCGCTGCCATCGTCGCCCACAATCCACAAGGCCAATTGTTCACCTTGCTTGGGCTGGCTGGCCAGGTCGTCGAAATGATCGAGCGCAAAGTTGAAGTGGCTGGGCTGAGGCCATTGGAAACCGGCTACGGCTGCAGCGTAGTCAGTGCGGTGGGCGAGCAGAAAGTCGCGTGCAGCGCGGAAGGTGGGTGAGGTGTTCATAGGGCTTGATAGATACTACTATTTTGATAGCTGCTTGAGCAATGAACACAAGGGCTAGTGGGGGTTTTGACTAGTAACTCGAAATGACTCCGCTCTGGCCCCCTATCCCCTCGGGGGTGAGGGTTGGGGTGAGGGTGCTGGCGCAATACGAATGTCATGCACCAGAACCCTCCCTCATCCCAACCCTCCCCCGCTAGCGGCAGCGGGCGCAATGCAAATCTCATTTATCCACCTGCCGCGCCCGCAACCGCATGCGCAGCCCCACCGGCTGCATCGTGAACGCCAGCAGTTCGCGCGCCTCCTGGCCGTCTGGCGTGGTGACGGCGGTAATGTCAAAGTTATGAAGCAGCACGGCCATGGCCATCTTCATTTCCATCAGCGCCAGGTAGCGGCCGGGGCAGATGCGGGGGCCTGCGCCGAAGGGCATGGAGACGCGTTTGACGGATTGGGCGGACAACGCTGCATCGCTGCTGGACGCTCCAGCCAGCCAGCGCTCGGGCTCAAACGCGGCGGCGCGTGGCACCAAGTCGTCGCGCAGGCAGTCACGGCGCATCACCGGGAACACCATCACGCCTTTGGGCACCAGCACATCGCCCACCGGCGTGTCGCGCAGGGCTTGCTGGGGAATGGAGGAGGCCACCGGTTTGAGCCGCATGGTTTCGTGGGCACAGGCTTCGATGTAGTCCAGCTGGGCGATTTGCTCGAAGCTGGGCAATTCTTGAAACTTGTCGCTATCGCCCATTACGCTGCGTACTTCAGCCACGGCCCGCGCCAGCGTGCTGGGGTTGCGCCACAGCAGGTGCAGCATCCAGGCGATGGTGTTGGCCGTGGTGTCTTCACCGGCAAGCAACATGATGAGCACATTGCCCGCCACCTGCTCGTCGTCCATGCCGCTGCCGGGCACATCGGCGGCGGCCAGCATGGCTTCCAGCAGGTTGGTGGGGTGCTCGCGCAGCGCCGGGTTGGCCTGCAGGCGTGCTCGGGCTTGCTGCACAAAGCCCGCCACGGCCAGGTTGACCTGTTTCACACTCTCGGCAAGCTCGCGATTGGCCCGGGTGGGCAGGCGATGCGCGACGGAAAACGGCTTGATGGCGCGGTGAAACAGCGCCGGAAAAATCTTGTCCAGGTGCTGCTGAATCACATCGCCGTCTGACTGCAGGGTGTTGACCTCGGCACCAAACGCCAGCCCGGCAATCGTGTCCACCGTGTAGCGCATCAGGTCGGCTTGCAGGTCAATTTCGTCCGCTGCTTTCCAGCGCAGCACCAGGCGCTGCGCCACGCCTTGGAGCTTAGGAAAGTAGCGGCGCACATGGGCGGGGTCAAACCCGGCCATGACCATGCGGCGCTGGCGCTTCCAGGTGTCGCCATTGACGATGAACAGGCCCAGCGGCATGCCCATATCGCGCCAGATTTCCTCCAGCCGCGCGGTGCGGCGAAAGCCGTCAGGCCGGTCGCGCAACACGGTGGCAATCACCTGGTGGTCGCCCACTACCAGCAGCCGACGCGAGCCCACTTGCAAGCGGAACATGGGCCCAAACTCGTCGCACCAGGCTTCCAGCTGCTGGTGCAGCCGATCAGGCTGCAACTGGAGCGCATTGCCCAGCACCGGGAGGCGGCGCGGGCCAGGCACATCTTCAAAAGCGCGCAGCGATTTGGAGGTGTTGGATGCAGTGGTGGTCATCTGTGCCCTGCTTGAGAGCCGCTAAACCGCCGCCAGCGCCTGATCAAGGTCTTCCAGCAAATCGTCAATGTGCTCAATACCTACCGACAGCCGCACCATGCCTTCGCTCACCCCGGCTTTGGCCAACTCCTGCGGGTTGAGCTGGCGGTGCGTGGTGGACGCCGGGTGGCAGGCCAGGCTCTTGGCGTCGCCGATGTTGACCAGGCGGGTGAACAGCTTCAGCGCATCCTGAAACCGTGCTCCTGCCTCGCGACCTTCGCTGGCTTTGAGGGTAAAACTGATGATGCCCGACGCTCGGCCGCCCATCTGCTTTTGCACCAACGCATGGTCGGCATGGTCGGCCAGACCGGCATAGTTGATGGATGCCACTTTGGGGTGGTGCTTCAAGTGCTGCGCCACCTTGACGGCGTTCTCGCAGATCCGGTCCATGCGCAGCGCCAGGGTTTCAATGCCTTGCAAAATTTGAAAGGCATTCATGGGGCTGAGCGCTGCGCCCATGTTGCGCAGCGGTACCACACGGCAGCGGCCAATGTAGGCGGCGGGGCCTAGCGCCTCGGTGTAAACCACGCCGTGGTAGCTCACATCGGGTTCGTTCAGGCGCTTGAAGCGCGCTTTGTGCTCGGCCCACGGGAATTTGCCCGAATCAACCACCGCGCCGCCAATGGTGGTGCCGTGGCCGCCCAGGTATTTGGTCAGCGAATGCACCACGATGTCAGCGCCGTGCTCGAACGGACGGCACAGGTAGGGACTGGGCACGGTGTTGTCCACAATCAGCGGCAGGCCATGGTCGTGCGCCACTTTGGCCAGCGCTGCCAGGTCGGTGATGTTGCCCAGCGGGTTGCCCACTGATTCGCAATAGATTGCTTTGGTGCGTGCGTCGATCAGTTTGGCAAACGACGCCGGGTCGCGGTAGTCGGCAAAACGCGCCTCAATGCCCATTTGCGGGAACGTATGGGCAAACAGGTTGTAGGTGCCGCCGTACAAGGTAGCCGCCGACACGATGTTGTCGCCTGCCTCGGTGATGGTTTGAATCGCATAGGCAATCGCCGCCATGCCCGAGGCCACGGCCAGCGCGCCAATACCGCCCTCGAGCGCCGCCACACGGGCTTCGAGCACGCCATTGGTCGGGTTCATGATGCGGCTGTAAATGTTGCCCGCCACTTTCAAATCGAACAAATCCGCACCGTGCTGCGTATCGTCGAACGCATAGGCGACTGTTTGGTAGATAGGAACGGCCACGGCTTTGGTGGTCGGGTCTGGGCTGTAGCCGCCGTGTACGGCGATGGTTTCGATTTTCATGATGTGCCTTGTTCAGTTTGGAAAACCCGCAAAGTATCGTGTGTGCTGGATGCATGGCTGTTTTGTCGCTTGTGAGGGTGTAGGGTGTCGATAAACTCGCTGCATGAACCCTCTCCTTGCCCGTCTGCAGCCTTACCCTTTCGAGCGGCTCAAGCATCTGTTTTCCACGATCACGCCATCCCCTGATTTCAGCCCCATCAGTCTGGGCATGGGTGAGCCGCGCCACGCCACGCCGGCGTTTATTCAAACGGCCATTCACGATGCTTTCACCGGACTGGCCACTTACCCGGCGACCGCTGGCGAGATCCAATTGCGCCAGGCGTTTACAGCCTGGCTGCAGCGCCGCTACGGCCTGGACCTGGACCCGCAGACGCAGGTGTTGCCCGTCAACGGCTCGCGTGAGGCGCTGTTTGCGTTCACGCAAACCGTGGTTGACCCCCGTGAAGCGGCTACCGTGGTCTGCCCCAATCCGTTCTACCAAATCTACGAAGGCGCAGCCCTGATGGCCGGTGCCACACCCTACTTTGCACCCAGCGATCAGGCGCGCAACTTTGCGGTGGATTGGGACAGCGTGCCAACTGACGTGTGGCAAAAAACCCAGCTGCTGTTTGTTTGCTCGCCCGGCAACCCCACCGGCGCAGTCATGCCTCTGGCTGAATGGCAAAAGCTGTTTTCGCTGAGCGACGAGCATGGTTTTGTGATTGCGTCTGACGAGTGCTACAGCGAGATTTACTTTCGTGACGAGCCGCCGTTGGGCGGGTTGGAGGCTGCAGCCAAACTGGGCCGACATGACTTCAGGAACCTGATCGCTTTCACGAGCTTGTCAAAGCGCAGCAATGTGCCGGGCTTGCGCAGTGGTTTTGTGGCCGGTGATGCAAAGCTGATCAAACCGTTTTTGCTGTACCGCACCTACCATGGCAGCGCCATGAGCCTGATGGTGCAAGCCGCCAGCAGGGCGGCTTGGGCAGACGAGGCGCATGTGGTGGAAAACCGGGCGCTTTACCGCGAGAAATTTGCCAAGGTCACACCGCTTTTGGCCAGCGTGCTGGATGTGCAGTTGCCCGATGCCGGGTTTTATTTGTGGGCGGCTGTTCCCGGTGACGGAGGCACCTGCAACAACGGTGACGAAGGTGCCTGCGGCACCGGGGACGATGTGGCCTTCGCGGCGCAACTGTTGGCTCAATACAATGTGACGGTGCTTCCTGGCAGCTATCTGGCACGTGATTCAGCCCACCACAGCGCTGGAAACCCTGGAAGGGGCCGCATCCGCATGGCCTTGGTGGCCGACACCGCGCAATGCCTGGAAGCGGCACAGCGCATCGTTCAATTCACTTCATCCAACTTCACTGCACGTACATGACTGCTCAACTCCAACAAACCATCGACGCCGCCTGGGACAACCGCGCCAACCTCTCGCCCGCCAGTGCCCCAAAAGAAGTGGTGGAGGCCGTTGACCATGTGCTGGCCGACCTGAACGCAGGCCGCCTGCGCGTGGCCACCCGGCAAGCGGTCGGCCAATGGACGGTGCACCAGTGGATCAAGAAAGCTGTGCTGCTGAGCTTCCGCTTGAAAGACAACCAGATGGTGCGCGCAGGCGAGCTGGGCTTTTACGACAAGGTACAAACCAAGTTTGCGCACCTGAGTGAAGAAGAGTTGAAAGCCACCGGCGTGCGCGTTGTGCCGCCAGCCGTGGCCCGGCGGGGCAGTTACATCGCCAAAGGCGCGATTCTGATGCCCAGCTACGTAAACATTGGTGCGTATGTAGACGAAAACACCATGGTGGACACCTGGGCCACCGTGGGCTCGTGCGCCCAGATTGGCAAAAATGTGCACCTCTCGGGTGGCGTTGGCATTGGCGGCGTGCTGGAGCCGCTGCAGGCCAGTCCCACCATCATTGAAGACAACTGTTTCATTGGCGCACGCTCCGAAGTGGTGGAAGGTGTCATCGTGGAAGAAAACTCGGTGATCTCCATGGGCGTGTACATCGGCCAGAGCACCAAAATTTATGACCGTGCCACCGGCGAAGTCAGCTATGGCCGGGTACCGGCAGGCTCGGTGGTGGTGGCGGGCAATCTGCCAAGTGCCGATGGAAAGTACAGCCTGTACTGCGCGGTGATTGTGAAAAAAGTAGACGCGCAGACGCGGGCCAAAACCAGCTTGAATGACTTGCTGCGCGACTGAGAACTGAATACGGATTGCCGGACGCAGAGTTCGCAGAAGTTATGCAGAAATCGCAGAAGAACATCAGATTTTCTTTTCTGCGGCTTCTGCGTAACCTTCAGCGACTTGTCGTCCTGAATTGATTTCTGACTGGAGAACCACATGAGCACCATGGAGCGCATCCTGCGCCTGATGAGCGAGAAAAAAGCGTCTGACGTTTACCTGTCGGCGCACTCGCCCGCGCTGATCAAGATCAACGGCCAGTGCATCCCGATCAATAACCAGCCGCTGCCGCCCGACGCGCCCAAAAAGCTGCTGGCTGAAGTGCTCCCGCCCATGAGCATTGAAGAGCTGGAAGAGCTGGGTGAGCTGAACATGGCGTTTGCCATTGAAGGCGTGGGCAACTTCCGCTTCTCCGGTATGCGCCAGCGCGGCAGCTATGCGGCGGTGATTCGCTACATCACCACCGACATTCCACCATTGGCCACGTTGAATCTGCCCATGATTCTGGGTGATCTGATTATGGAAAAGCGCGGCCTGATCCTGATGGTGGGTGCGACGGGCGCGGGCAAAAGCACCACCCTGGCTTCGATGATTGACTTTCGAAATGAAAAGACCACAGGACACATCCTGACCATTGAAGACCCGATCGAATTCATCTTCAAGAACAAGCGCTCCCTGGTCAACCAGCGTGAGGTGGGGCACGACACGCAAAGCATGGCGATTGCCTTGAAAAATGCCCTGCGGCAGGCGCCCGACGTGATTTTGATTGGCGAGATCCGTGACCGCGAGACCATGTCGCACGCCATTGCCTACGCACAGTCGGGCCACTTATGCCTGGCCACCATGCACGCCAACAACAGCTACCAGGCGTTGAACCGGGTCTTGAGTTTTTACCCGGTGGAGGTGCGCAACACCTTGCTGGGTGATTTGTCGTCAGCGCTGAAAGCGGTTGTTTCTCAGCGCCTGCTGCGCACGACCACCGGCGGGCGAGTACCGGCGGCCGAGATCATGCTGAATACCAAACTGGTGAGTGACTTGATCGAAAAAGGTGACTTTTCGGGCGTGCAGGAAGCCATGTTGAAGTCCATGGCTGAAGGTTCGCAAACCTTCGAGCAGGACATTGCGCGCTTGATCACCGAAGGCGTGATTGACCGTAAAGAAGGCATTGCCCATGCCGACTCGCCAACCAACCTGATGTGGCGCCTGGCCAACGACTTTTCGCAAGCCTCCAAAGCAGCCGCAGCTGCGGAAGCCGAGGTGGATGACGAACCGTCGTTCACCGAGATGACGCTGGACATCAAATATTGAATGCCCGGCAGATGAATGACACCTCACTGGCGACGATGCGTCTGGCCGAGCAACTGATTGCCTGCCCCTCCATCACGCCCAACGATGCGGGCTGCCAGGCCATACTGGTGCAGCGCCTGACGGCCTTGGGCTTTGTATGTGAAACCATTTTGAGCGGTCCCGTCGATACCCAGGTGACCAACCTGTGGGCTAAATTTAAGCCAAATCGGCCAATAGCCCTTGTGGATACTGCTCAAGCAGCTATTAATTCAATAGCAATTAATCCTAAAACACTCGTATTTGCAGGCCATACCGACGTGGTGCCCACCGGTCCACTCGCCGCGTGGACCAGCCCGCCGTTCGTACCCACCCATGCAGACGGCAAGTTGTACGGCCGTGGTGCCAGTGACATGAAAACCTCGCTGGCGGCCATGGTCGTGGCCTGTGAAGAGTTTCTGGCCGCCAACCCGCAGCCCGCCATCTCGATCGCCTTTTTGATTACCAGCGACGAAGAAGGCCCCGCAACAGACGGTACGGTGGTGGTGTGCCAGCAACTGACCGCACGCGGCGAAACGCTGGACTGGTGCATTGTGGGCGAGCCCACATCGATTGAGCGCACCGGCGACATGATCAAAAACGGTCGCCGTGGCACGCTTTCCGGCAAGCTCACCGTCAACGGTATTCAAGGCCACATTGCCTATCCGCAGCTGGCCCGCAACCCCATTCACCAGGCCCTGCCTGCGCTGGCAGAGTTAAGCGCCATGCAATGGGACGCAGGCAACGCCTACTTTCAGCCCACCAGCTTTCAAATCAGCAACATCCACGCCGGCACCGGCGCGGGCAATGTGATTCCCGGTACCGTAGTGGTCGACTTCAATTTCCGCTTTTGTACCGAGTCAACTGACGCCAGCTTGAAGCAGCGTCTGGTGGCGGTGCTGGACCAGCACCGCCTCGAATACGACCTGACCTGGACGCTGGGCGGCCAGCCTTTCATCACCACACCTGGTGCGCTGGTGGCAGCCGTGCAGCAAGCCATCCAGGATGAAACCGGCATCACCACCGAACTGTCCACCACCGGCGGCACCAGCGATGCCCGCTTCATCGCCCAAATATGCGCACAAGTGGCGGAATGCGGCCCACCCAACGCCACCATTCACCAAATCAATGAGCATGTGGTGGTAGCTGACATCAAGCCGCTGAAGAATATTTACCGGCGGGTGCTGGAAAAGTTGAACGCGAGCTGCTGAAACCAGACTTCCGGACGCAAAATCCGCAAAATCCGCAAAATCCGCAAAATCTGTGCAGAAATCGCAAAAGAACAGCCAGGAATATTTTGGTTTTCCTTCTGCAGCTTCTGCGTAACTTCTGCGAATTCTGCGTTTCAGATGTCCCGGTTGTCCGACCCCAAAAATGACCGTCCTCGAACTCATCACGCACCACGCCGCCCAGCTCACCGCTGCCAACGTGGCCTTCGGCCACGGCACCACCAACGCTTTTGACGAAGCCGCCTGGCTGGTGCTGTGGAGGCTGGGTTTGCCCTTGGATGAGCTGGATTCAGTGGCAAATCGGCCTGTAGCACTTGAAGATATTGCTCAAGCAGCTATGCTTTTTGAAGCACGCATCAGCACCCGAAAACCCGCCGCCTACTTCACACAAGAAGCCTGGCTGCAAGGCGTGCCGTTTTATGTCGACGAGCGCGTCATCGTGCCGCGCAGCTTTATTGCCGAACTGATTGCCGACGGCGGTTTTGACTACTGGTTGGGTCCACACACCCAGCGCGTTCTGGATTTGTGCACCGGCAACGGCAGTCTGGCCGTGCTGGCCGCGATGGCTTGGCCCGATGTGCGGGTAGATGCAGCTGACCTGTCCACCGACGCGCTGGCTGTGGCCCGCATCAATGTCGACAAGCACGATTTGCAAGGGCGCGTCACCCTCATTGAGTCAGATGGCCTCGCCCACTGCCC
>JAYUXO010000264.1:0-9245 GCA_043753505.1 Comamonadaceae bacterium | reverse complement strand
ATGGCGGCCGACGTGAAACCCGGTAAGGCTAAAACTGTCAACGGTGCAGAAGTCACTTTTTCCAAAGCGGGTGAATATGTAACGGTGGAAGACGCTGTGGTGCAGACCGCAAACATCAACGCCACCAACGGCGTGATACATGTGGTAGACGCCGTGCTGCTGCCTCCTGTCCGTCGCTGAATTCAACGGGGCGCTGAGGCCCTCTTCAACCGGGGCCTGAGGCTCTGTATTTTGTACCTATAGCGGTTTGCGTGCACATAAAGTGCGCTCAAGCCGCTATATTTTTTGTAGCTACCAGGTTCTTGACTTTGTTTGTGTCATGAGCGCTCGGGAGCCGCGCAGTACCATGCGGCGTTTCGCCACCTCTCTTTTAGAACAATGCAAAACGGCACGCGCCTCGCCGCTGTGGACTTGGGCTCCAACAGCTTCCGGCTGGAAATAGGTCGCCTGGATCAAGGTCAGATCAACCGGACTGAATACCTGAAAGAAACCGTTCGCCTGGGTGGCGGGTTGGACGAACAGCGCAACTTGAAAGCTGACGCCATGACCCGCGGTTGGGACTGTCTGGCGCGCTTTGGTGAACGTTTGTCCGGATTCAGCCCCAGCCATGTGCGTGCAGTGGCCACTCAAACCCTGCGCGAGGCGCGCAATCGCGACGACTTTCTGGGGCGCGCACGCGAAATTCTCGGTTTTCCGATTGATGTGATTGCTGGCCGCGAGGAAGCACGCCTGATCTATCAGGGCGTGGCGCACATGCTGCCGCAGTCGGACGAACGCCGTCTGGTGGTGGACATTGGTGGCCGTTCCACCGAGCTGATATTGGGACAAGCCCTGGAAGCGCAGGTCATGGAGTCGTATCGCATTGGCAGCGTGGCCTGGTCCATGCGCTACTTTGCCGATGGTCAGTTCACCAGTCATGCCTTTCAAATGGCTGAAATCGCAGCCAAAGCGGTGCTGGATGAAGCGCTGAATACCTACCGACGTGGTGCCTGGGATGTGGCTTACGGCTCATCGGGCACCATCGGCGCGGTGGGCGATGTGCTGCAAGCCGCCGGTTGGCCCGCAGCGCGAGTCAGCCGCGAGGGCTTGAAGTGGTTGCGCGAGCGCTTGATGCGCGCCCAAAGTGCCGAGCGCGTGCGCCTGGAAGGCATGAAAGAAGACCGTCGCGCGGTCATTGGCGGCGGCTTGTCGGTGCTGCGCGCGGTGTTTGATCTGCTCGAAATCGACGAAATGCATGCAGCCCAGGGCGCGCTACGCCACGGCGTGTTGTATGACTTGCTGCAGCGCGACCTGCCCAACACCGATCTGCGCGCCAACTCGGTCCAGAGGCTTGCCACGAAGTTCCAGGTTGACGCGGCGCAGGCACAGCGCGTAGGTCAGGTGGCCTGCCACCTGCTGCGCCAGATGCGCGCAACCGACCCTCCCGCACAGCTGGACCGCTCCCTGCGCAAGCTGCTGTGGGCTGCGCATCTGCATGAAATTGGCAGCCTGATTTCCCACAGTGACTACCACAAGCACGGTGCCTACGTGCTCGACCAATCCGACGCGCCAGGTTTCGCGCAGCACGAACTGCACCGCCTGAGCCTGCTGGTGTTGGGCCATCGCGGCAAGCTGCGCAAGCTGGACGCAGACTTTGAAGACGAGGTGTTCGTGCACCAATTGCTCTGCCTTCGCGTGGCGGTCATTTTGTGCCATGCCCGGCGAGAGCCGGATTTAAACGGCCTGCAGTTGCAGCGCGGAATGGGCAGCCACCACATCACCATGGAATGCCGGGCCGACTGGGCGCTGGCGTTTCCGCAGTCGGCGCATTTGCTGGTTGAAGAGGTGCTGGCCTGGCAAAAAACAAGCTGGGCACTTGAACTGAACCAACATTGAGCCTGTTGACCTGTATTAATTTGCCTGGCCTGCCCAATCAGGGCTTTCTGTCATGTGCCTCGTCTTAAACGATATAAACTATATACATCGTTTAACCCAGAAAGGTTCTCCTCATGGCAGCTGTAAAAAAGACCCTACCCGGCGCATCGACAGCGGCGGCAACCGACACCGCTACGCCCATCGCCACCCGTGCCATCAGCACTGCGGTGAAGTCAACTACCAAGCCCGTTGCTAAAACTGCCTCAAAACCAACTGCAAAACCTGCATCGGCGCGCACCATCGCCAAGCCTGCGACCCAAATCGTGGTTGCAACAGCGCCCGACAGCGCCGCCAGCAAAGCAGCCAAAAAACCTAAACTGGTGCGCGACAGTTTCACCATTCCCAAACTCGAATACCTGGTGCTGGACGAACTCAAAGCCCGCGCCGCCAAACTGGCTTCTCCCGCCAAAAAAAGTGAAGTACTGCGCGCCGGTGTGAAAGCCCTGGCTGCCATGAACGACGCGGGATTTTTGTCTGCCTTGAAGGCGGTACCCGCCGTTAAAACGGGTCGACCCAACAGACTGGTGCCTGATTAATAGCCGAAATCAGTATTCGAGTTGCTATTATTTATATAGCTGGTTGAGCAGTACCCATAAGAGCTGTTGGCGGTTTTATCATTAAAGGCTGTCGGGCGACTGCACCGCGACCACAATTGTCTGCGAATGCCCATCGCGCTCCCGGGTGCGCACCCACCATACCGCGCCCTTGCGCACCGGACAACCGTCATGACGCAGGTGCAGCAATTGGGCTAGTACCTCACCCAGCACCGGTTGATGCCCCACCACCAATACGGGCTGCTTGGCCAGAGGCCACTGTACGGCTTCCAGCAATTGCGCTGGCGAGCTGTCTGGGGCCAGATCCGTCCTCAGCTTGTATTTGCGGCCCAGTGCCAGCACCGTTTGCTCGCAGCGCCGCGCCGGGCTGCTCACGATGCGGGTGCCCTCGGGCAACTGCCGGTCCAGCCAGGCTGCCATGCGGGTGGCCTGCTTTTCGCCCCGTTGTGTCAGCGACCGGCCCAGGTCATCACAGCCGTCCACCCAGTCCACTGCTTCGGCATGACGCCACAAGATCAGGTCCATAAAAGTTATTCGTCCTGCGCGCCGATGCGCACGGCATAGCGGGCCATCAGCGCGTTTTGCACACTGTGCGCCGGGCGTTTGGCGTGGCGTACTACCCGGCGGTAGCGCCCATCGCCGCCCAAATCCCAGGCATCACAGCCGTCGTGCAGATAGGCCACCAGACATTCGTCGATGATCCGCTGACGAATCGCCGGGTCGGTCACCGGCCAGGCCAGTTCCACCCGGCGCAGCATGTTGCGGTTCATCCAGTCGGCACTGGACAAAAACAACTCTTCCTCGTTGCCGGCACGAAAATAAAACACCCGGGAATGCTCCAAAAACCGGCCGATGACCGAGCGCACACGGATGTTGTCAGTCAAGCCCGGAACCTGCGCGGGAAGCATGCAGGCACCGCGCACGATCAGGTCAATTTTCACGCCACGCTGCCCGGCACTGATCAGCGACGCGATCAACGCCTCGTCGGTCAGGGCATTCATCTTGGCCACAATTCGACCCGCGCTGCGACCACTGCTGCGGTCCTCCCGGAGCGAGGCGGCATCCGCGCACAACGCATCTATCTTCTCGATCATCTTGCGATGCAGCTGAAACGGTGCCACCAGCAGGTGGTGCAGCTTGGGCAACTTGCTCTGGCTGGCCAGGTGCAAAAACACATGCTCCACGTCTTGCGTGAGCTGCGTGTCGGCGCTCAGGTGGCTCAGGTCGGTGTACAGCTTGGCAGTGCGCGGGTTGTAGTTGCCGGTCGACAAATGGGCATAGCGCACGAGCCGTTTGCCTTCGCGGCGTGTGATGAGCAACATCTTGGCGTGGGTTTTCAGGCCCACCACGCCATACAAAACCTGAGCGCCGATGGATTCCAGCATTTCGGCCCAGTTGATGTTGGCTTCCTCGTCGAAGCGGGCCTTCAGCTCCACCACCACCGTCACTTCTTTGCCGCGGCGCACCGCCTCGCGCAGCAGCACCATCATTTCCGAGTCGGCACCGGTGCGATAAATGGTTTGCTTGATTGCCAGCACATCCGGGTCACTGACAGCCTCACGCAGAAAAGCCAGCACACCCTCAAAACTCTCAAACGGCTGATGAATCAGCACATCACCCTGCTTGAGCCGGTCAAAAAACGACTGGCCTTGCACCAAAGCCCGCGGGTAACTGCCCTGATAGGGCGCAAAGCGCAGTTGGGGCGCATCCAGCAAGTCGGCCAGCTGACTCAAGCGGGCCAGGTTCACAGGGCCTTGCACACGGTACAGCGCGGCAACAGGCAGGTTGAACTGGGTGCGCAAAAAATCAGACAGGTGCTCGGAACACCCTGCCGAGACCTCCAGGCGAACCGCCTGGCCATAGTGGCGGTGTTGCAAGCCCAGGCGCAGCGCCGTGCGCAGGTTTTTAACCTCGTCTTCGTCCACCGCCAGATCTGAATGCCGGGTCACGCGAAACTGTGAGAACTCGCCCACCTGACGCCCGGGGAACAGAAGGTCCAGGTGCGCACGAATGACGCTGGACAGCGACGCAAACAAGGTTTGCCCGCCCGACACGCGTTCCGGCATGCGGATCAGACGTGGCAACACGCGCGGCACTTTCACAATGGCAATGTCGTTTTCACGGCCAAACGCGTCGCGGCCACTGAGGCGAACAATGAAGTTCAACGACTTGTTGGCCACTTGCGGAAATGGGTGCGCCGGATCCAGCCCCACCGGGACCAGCAGTGGCCGCACCTCACGCTCGAAGTGGCTCAGCACCCAGCGACGCTGCGTCTCGTCGCGTTCGCCATGCGCCACGATGCGGATGCCCTCGCGCTGGAAGGCGGGCATCAACTCGTCGTTGTACAAAACATATTGCTGGGCGACCAACTCGTGCGCGGCTTGGGTGATCGCCTGAAACGACGCAACGGTGTATTCGCCTTTGAGGTCACCGCCTTGCATCGCGGTGATATGCGGCGCCGCCCGCACTTCAAAAAATTCGTCCAGGTTGGACGACACGATGCACAGGTATTTCAGCCGCTCAATCAGTGGTACATCGGAGCGACGAGCCCAGTCCAACACGCGTTCATTGAACGCCAGAATGCTGTGGTCGCGGTCCAGCAACGTGGCGACGGCTGAGGTGGGCACGGTGGCCACCAAATCGGGATCAACAAGGTTCATCGCTGCGTACATATAACTAGACGCTAACGAGCTTAACTGCTGGAGGACAGCTTGCTTCCTACGGGCGGCACCGTTGCGGGGTTATTGGCCGATGTGCCCCGTACAGCGTGGACCAAATACCCTGAAAACTGTTCGCTCGCCCGGCTCCAGCTAAAGCTCATGGCGCGGCTGCGGGCCTCGTGCCTGGGTACAGCCAGGGCGTTGTAGCACGCGCTTTGCAAGTCTTCTTTCATGGAACCGCCGCGCGGGTGCATCACACCAGACTCGTCGATATGCCCCAACACTTCCAGCGGGCCGTCAACCGGAAAAGCGGCCACGGGTGTGCCGGTGGCCATGGCTTCCAGCATCACCAGACCAAAAGTTTCGCTGCGGCTGGGGAACACAAACACGTCAGCCGCTGCATAGAGCTTGGCCAGCTCCGGACGCGGCAAGATGCCGAGCCAATGCACTTGCGCAAAGCCTTGCTTGAGCTGCTGCTCCAACGGCCCCACGCCACACACCACCTTGCTGCCAGGCAAATCAAGTTTTAGAAACGCATCGATGTTTTTTTCGTATGACACGCGGCCGATATACAGCGACACCGGCCTGGCCAGCACGCCCAGCGGGGGGTACACACGCGGCTGGGCGTGATATTCGAACAGTTCGGTGTCGACCCCGTGTGTCCAGGGCCGCAGGTTGCGAAAACCGCGCGCTTCCAGCATGCGCAGCACGCCATCCGTGGGCACCATCACGCCGGCCGATGCCTTGTGAAAATGCTTGAACAAGGCATAGCCCCAGTTCAAAGGAAACTTCACGGCGGCGTACAAAATTTCCGGAAACTTGGTGTGAAACGCGGTGGTGAAGGCCAACCGCCGGGTCTTGCAATAACGGCGCGCTGCCCAGCCCAGCGGGCCCTCGGTGGCCACATGAATCGCGTCCGGCGCCATGGCGCGCAGCATTTGCGACAACTTGCGGCCCGGCAGCAACGCCAGGTCTATTCCTTTGTAGCCAGGGCATGGCACGGTTTTGAACAGGTCAGGATGAATCACCGTGACCTCGTGGCCCAGTTTGCTCAGCTCGCGCACCAGCTCGACCAATGTGGTCACGACACCGTTAACCTGCGGCTGCCAGGCATCGGTTACCAAGGCGAGTTTCATGCGGTCAGTTCGTTGGTTTTGACGGCGGTCCGGGTGTCAACTATGGCATCCGTGGGTACTTTGGCAGCACGCGATTGGTTCTCGAAATCGGGTTGCCAAAAAATCAGCTCCAGCCGACCATCCATGTGTTCGACCAGGGCGCTGCGGCTTTCCACCCAGTCGCCATCGTTGCAATACAGCGTGCCGTTGATCTCGCGCATTTCCGCCCGGTGAATGTGCCCGCACACCACGCCATGGTGACCGCGGCGGCGCGCCTCGTGGGCCACGGCTTCTTCAAAAGAGGTGACGTAATTCAGCGCACTTTTCACTTTGAGCTTCAGGTACTGCGAAAGCGACCAATACGGAAAGCCCAGCCGCCCACGCAGGTTGTTCAGGTACCGGTTGAGCTTGAGGGCCAACTCATAAGCGTTGTCGCCCACATGGGCCAGCCACTTGGCGTGCTGGATCACACCGTCAAAGTAATCGCCGTGAATCACCCACAGCTTGCGGCCGTCCGCAGTGAGGTGCAGCGCTTCCTCCACCACTTCAATGCCGCCAAACTGCTGGCCGAAAAACTGCCGGGCAAACTCGTCGTGGTTGCCTGGAATAAAGATCACCTGGCAACCTTTGCGTGCACGGCGCAGCATTTTTTGCACCACATCGTTGTGCGCCTGCGGCCAGTACCAGCGGCGGCGTAGTTGCCAGCCGTCAATGATGTCGCCCACCAGATACAGATAGTCGCTGGGGTGGTGCTTCAAAAAGTCCAGCAACTGATCGGCCTGGCAGCCGGGCGTGCCCAGGTGAATGTCGGACACGAACACCGTGCGGTAGCGTTTGCGGCCAGCATCTTCATCATCGTGTTCGGCACCCGCAGGCGGATGAACTGCCTCGGGCAAGCTGGCGCTGAAGCCAACTGCCGCGTTGACTGTGGCTTCAAACGCGGTGCGCATCAGTTTCCTAAAAAATGCTTGCGGTAACGGGGTGGCAAGTCGGCGATGCGCATCAACATCGGCAGGTCGGCGGTGTTGAAGTCTGGGTCCCAGGCCGGCGCACCCAGCACTTTGGCGCCCAGCCGCAAGTAACCTTTGATTAACGCAGGTGGCTCGACGTGCAGGCTGCTGTCGAACTGGTCTACGGGCAGCGGCAGGCGCGGCAGCACGTGGTATTCGATCGGTGCCAGATGCGTCTGACGCACCTGGTTCCAGATGCTGGCTGCCGCGTGACCGCCGTGCTGCATCGGAATACTGGCGCAGCCAATCATGGTGTCCAGCTGGTTGCGCACCATGAACTCGGCAAGGGCTCCCCAGAGCGCCAGAATCACGCCGCCGTGACGGTGCTCGGGGTGCACGCAGCTGCGGCCCAGCTCCACCATGCGCTCGCGCAGACTGCGCAGACGGGTCAAGTCAAATTCAGTGTCGCTGTAAGTGCTGCCCACGCGCCTGGCTTGGGCCGGGGTAAGCACACGGTACGTGCCCACTACTTCCTGCGTGGCGTCGTCGCGTACCAGCAGGTGCTCGCAATAGTCGTCAAACAGATCGATGTCGTGACCGGGAACCGGCGTGTCAAGTCGGGCACCCATTTCGCCGGCAAAAACCGCAAACCTCAGCTGTTGCGCTTGCCGGACTTCGTCCAGGTGCTGGGCCCACGAAACCGAAATACTGCTGCGCCCACTTGGACTGATGTTTTCACTGCCCGCGCCATCGAGGTGTTGATGAGGCCGGTGAAGTGACCCCCGTGGCAAAGACACCGGCGACAAAGGCTGGGTCGGGTTGGGCAATTCATTCATCGGGTCGCTCCTCTCAGTGGTAGCTGGGAGTTTCGGCTCAGAAGGTGACTTTGGCATGGCAATTTTGTGTCATTTTAGTGTCAGAAATTGTACTTGTCCCTTATGGATACTACTCAAGCAGCTACGCAATTTATAGCAATTGAAAATTTTCTTGCGATATTTCATTGTTTCAACTATCGTTGAATGATGGAATCAATTATCGGTGCCAACATTCTCAACGAAGCCACCGCTGTACGGTTTCTGGCTGCACTGGCGCAAGTTCACCGTCTGCGCGTGTTCCGTGCCCTGGTAGCCGCAGGCCCCAGCGGCCTGACGCCTGGCGTGATGGCCACGCAACTGCTGATCACGCCCAGCGCTTTGTCTTTTCACTTGAAAGAGATGGCCTATGCAGGCTTGGTGAGCACCGAATCGCGTGGGCGCAACCTGATTTACCGCGCCAATTTTGAGCAGATGACCTCCCTTTTGACGTACCTGACTACCAACTGCTGTCAGGGCGAATCATGCGAATTCACCGGTTTTTTTAACCCCCTACAGGAGAACCTGCTATGAGTGATAGCGCAACAGACAAGATCATCAACGTGTTGTTTTTGTGCACCCACAACTCGGCACGCAGCATCATTGCCGAGGCCGTGCTCAACAAGATCGGAAGTCGCCGATTCAAGGCTTTTTCGGCTGGCAGCAGTCCGCGCGAGAACCAGCAGCCCAACCCACTGGGCCTGCAAGTGCTGAAGGACGCGGGCATATCCACCGACGGCCTGCGCAGCAAAACCTGGGACGAATTTGCCCTGGCTTCCGCGCCCCACATGGACCTGGTAATCACCGTGTGCGACAACGCCGCAGGCGAGGTTTGCCCCTTCTGGCCCGGCCAACCCGCCACTGCGCATTGGGGCTACCCCGACCCCTCAGATGTGCAAGGCACCGACGAAGAACGGCTTGAAGCCTTCCGCAAAACGCTGTACGCCATGAAATTCCGCCTGGAGCTGTTCATGAGCCTGCCCGTTGCCAGCGTGGACAAATTGATGCTGGAAAAACATGCACGGGGTTTGGCCAAATCATGAATGCCGACGCCCAGTCTGACACGCCTGCGGCAGTCAATCGGCTGCATCAAGCAGCATTGACGGCGTTGCTGCCTGCGGCCGTTCTGATTAGCGTGCTGTCGTTCAGCTACGCCCGTGCGACGGGCCAATCCATGGAAACGGCGATTTTATGGCCCAGT
>JAYUXO010000263.1:0-9246 GCA_043753505.1 Comamonadaceae bacterium | reverse complement strand
GAACGTGCAATGACCACCAGCTCCTTCTTGCTGTTGCTCACATAGCGCATCGTGGCGTTAAAACCAATGGTGCCGTTGGACTTGGCTTCCACGCTGGAGGCGATGGCAGCGCGCGAAGCGGCACCACCGATGTGGAAGGTCCGCATCGTCAGCTGCGTGCCGGGCTCGCCGATCGACTGCGCGGCAATCACGCCAACTGCTTCGCCGTTATTCACCAGGCCGCCGCGGCCCAGGTCGCGTCCGTAGCATTTGGCACACAGGCCGAAGCGGGTTTCGCAGGTCAGTGCGGTGCGTACCTTCACCTCGTCCACACCGGCAATTTCCAGCTCTTCAATGTTGTCTTCGTCAAACATCTCGGTGCCCTTGACCAGCACGGCACGCGTTTCAGGGTGCAGCACATCGTCGGTTGCGGTGCGACCCAGAATACGATCGCGCAGCGACTCGATCACTTCGCCGCCCTCCACAATCGCCCGCATCAGCGAGCCATCGTGGGTGCCGCAATCCAGCTCGGTGACCACCAAGTCTTGCGTCACGTCGACCAGACGGCGTGTCAGGTAACCGGAGTTAGCGGTTTTTAGCGCCGTGTCGGCCAGGCCCTTGCGCGCGCCGTGGGTGGAGATGAAGTACTGCAACACGTTCAGGCCTTCGCGGAAATTGGCCGTGATCGGGGTTTCGATAATAGAGCCGTCAGGCTTGGCCATCAAACCGCGCATACCGGCCAGCTGGCGAATCTGAGCTGCAGAGCCGCGCGCCTGAGAGTCGGCCATCATGTAGATAGAGTTGAACGACTCCTGGTCAACTTCGTTGCCGTGGCGGTCAATGGTCTTTTCTTTGGACAACTGGGCCATCAATACCTTGGACACCTCGTCCCCGGCTTTACCCCAGATGTCCACCACCTTGTTGTACCGCTCGCCTGCCGTGACCAAGCCCGAGGCGTACTGCTGTTCGATCTCCTTAACCTCTTTTTCCGAGCGCTCAATGATGGCTGGCTTTTCCGGCGGCACCAGCATGTCGTCAATGCAGATCGAAATGCCCGCCTTGGTTGCTAGACGGAAGCCGTTTTGCAACAACTTGTCTGCAAACACCACGGTCTCTTTCAAGCCGCATTTGCGGAATGAAACATTGATGAGCTTGGAAATTTCTTTCTTCTTCAACGCCTTGTTGATGTTGGCAAACGGCAGTCCTTTGGGCAGGATTTCTGACAGCAGAGCACGACCGGCTGTGGTTTCCCACAGCTTGGTGGATTCAGTGAATTCACCTGTATCTTTGTCCTTGGCAAACTCGGTCAGTCGAACATTGATCTTGGCCGTCAGGTCTACCTCGCCCGCATCAAATGCACGCTGCACTTCACCGGTGTCAGCAAAAATCAGGCCTTCGCCCTTGGCATTAATGCGCTCGCGAGTGGTGTAGTACAGGCCCAGCACCACGTCTTGCGACGGGACAATCGATGGCTCGCCGCTGGCGGGGAAAAGTACGTTGTTAGACGCCAGCATCAAAGTGCGGCATTCCATTTGCGCTTCCACCGACAAAGGCACGTGAACGGCCATCTGATCACCGTCAAAGTCGGCGTTGAAGGCCGAGCAGACCAATGGGTGCAGCTGGATGGCCTTGCCTTCAATCAGTATGGGCTCGAATGCCTGGATGCCCAGTCGGTGTAATGTTGGCGCACGGTTGAGCATGATGGGGTGCTCTTTAATCACCTCTTCCAGAATGTCCCACACCACTGGCGTTCCCGATTCAACTTCTTTCTTCGCAGCCTTGATGGTCGTTGCAATGCCCATGGCTTCCAGGCGAGAAAATATGAATGGTTTGAACAATTCCAATGCCATCAACTTGGGCAGCCCACACTGATGCAGTTTAAGCGTCGGGCCCACCACAATTACTGAACGGCCTGAATAGTCCACTCGTTTGCCGAGCAGGTTCTGACGGAAACGACCGGACTTACCTTTGATCATGTCAGCCAGCGACTTCAAAGCGCGCTTGTTGGCACCCGTCATGGCCTTGCCGCGACGGCCGTTGTCCAGCAACGAATCCACTGCTTCCTGCAGCATGCGCTTCTCGTTACGGGCAATGATTTCTGGCGCTTTGAGCTCCAGCAAACGGCGCAGGCGGCTGTTGCGGTTGATCACACGGCGATACAGATCATTCAGATCTGAGGTGGCAAAACGGCCACCATCCAGCGGCACCAAGGGACGCAGATCGGGCGGCAGCACGGGCAGCACTTCCAGCACCATCCAGCCGGGCTTGATACCTGATTTTTTGAATGCTTCCAGCACTTTCAGGCGCTTGGCGTTCTTCTTGACTTTGACCTCGGATCCCGTCAAATCGCCGCGCAGACGCTCAATAGACTGCTCAATGTCAATGCTGTCCAGCAGATCCTTGATGCCTTCGGCTCCCATCTTCGCGACAAATTCGTCGCCGTATTCTTTCCGTTTGGCGTCGTAGTCGTCCTCAGACATGATGCCGAATTTCTTCAGCGGAGTCATGCCGGGGTCGGTGACGACGTAGGCTTCAAAGTAAAGTACGCGTTCGATGTCGCGCAGCGTCATGTCCAGCACCAAACCCAGGCGTGAAGGCAGGGATTTAAGAAACCAGATATGAGCGCAGGGAGCGGCCAGATCAATGTGGCCCATACGGTCGCGGCGTACCTTGGTCTGCGTAACTTCAACGCCGCATTTTTCACAAATAACGCCGCGGTGCTTCAAGCGCTTGTACTTGCCGCAAAGGCATTCGTAGTCTTTGATAGGGCCAAAAATTTTGGCACAAAACAGGCCATCACGCTCGGGTTTGAAGGTGCGATAGTTGATGGTTTCTGGTTTTTTGACTTCGCCAAAAGACCATGATCGGATTTTTTCGGGCGATGCCATGCCGATGCGAATCGCATTAAAATGCTCGTCTGGTGTGAATTGCTTGAACAGGTCGAGTAAAGATTTCATCTGAGTCTTCCTTTAGCTACGTTCGAGTTCAATGTCCAAGCCCAAGGAACGAATTTCCTTGACCAGCACATTGAAGGATTCCGGCATACCCGCTTCGATTGCGTGTTCGCCTTTAACAATGCTTTCGTATACCTTGGTGCGGCCTTGCACGTCGTCAGACTTGACCGTCAGCATTTCCTGCAAGGTGTAAGCGGCACCATAAGCTTCCAGCGCCCACACCTCCATCTCACCAAACCGTTGACCACCAAATTGAGCCTTGCCACCTAGCGGTTGCTGGGTAACCAAGCTGTAAGGGCCAGTCGAGCGGGCGTGCATCTTGTCGTCAACCAAGTGGTGCAACTTGAGCACGTGCATATAACCGACAGTGGTGGGGCGTTCAAACGCATCACCGGAGCGGCCGTCATACAAATGGGCCTGTGTGCGGGCAGCGGTGAGGCCCTTGAGCTTGACCAAGTCGTCTGGGTAGGCGAGTTTGAGCATGGCACGGATCTCTTCCTCCGATGCGCCGTCAAACACTGGCGTTGCGAACGGAACGCCCTTCGACAGGTTATGTGCCATCTCCACAATCTCTGCGTCTGTCAAGTCACCCAAGGTCTCTTTGCGGCCAGAACCGTTGTAAAGCTGATCGAAGAACTTACGTAACTCGGCCACTTTGGCTTGCTCCTGAAGCATGTCACCAATGCGTTGACCGATGCCCTTGGCAGCCCAGCCCAAGTGAACTTCCAGCACCTGCCCGACGTTCATCCGCGATGGCACACCCAAAGGATTAAGAACGATGTCACAAGGCGTTCCGTCAGCCATATACGGCATGTCTTCGACAGGAACAATTTTGGACACAACGCCTTTATTGCCGTGACGTCCTGCCATCTTGTCACCCGGTTGCAAGCGACGCTTGACCGCCAGATAAACCTTGACCATTTTCAACACACCCGCAGGCAACTCGTCGCCCTGAGTGAGTTTTTTGCGTTTTTCCTCAAATGACAGATCAAAACTGTGGCGGGTTTGGGCTAGCGAGTTCTTGATGGACTCCAATTGTGAGGCCGCTTCGTCTTCAGCCGGGCGAATGTCAAACCAATGGAACTTTTCGACTGTAGCCAAGTAGGCTTTGTCAATAAGTGTGCCCTTGGGTAATTTGCTTGGGCCCCCATTGGCAGTTTTTCCGGTCAGCAGTTTTTCGATTCGGTCAAAAGCGTCAGCTTCAACAATGCGTAGCTGGTCATTTAAGTCCAAGCGGAACCGCTTGAGTTCGTCATCAATGATTTGTTGTGCGCGCTTGTCGCGCACGATGCCTTCACGGGTGAACACCTGGACATCGATCACGGTTCCCTGCGAACCCTGGTCGACGCGCAAAGAGGTATCTTTTACGTCGCTGGCTTTCTCCCCAAAGATCGCGCGCAACAGCTTTTCTTCCGGCGTGAGCGTGGTTTCGCCCTTCGGCGTTACCTTGCCGACCAGGGTGTCGCCGGGCATGACTTCAGCCCCCACATAAATGATGCCGGACTCGTCTAGACGATTCAATTGCTGCTCGGCCAGGTTGGGAATGTCGCGTGTGATTTCCTCCGCACCCAACTTAGTGTCGCGTGCCATCACAACCAATTCTTCGATGTGGATGGAGGTGTAGCGATCTTCGGCCACCACACGTTCGCTAATGAGAATCGAATCTTCAAAGTTGTACCCATTCCATGGCATAAATGCCACAAGCATGTTCTGGCCCAACGCAAGTTCGCCCAAATCGGTCGATGCACCGTCCGCCACCACATCGCCTTTAGCTATCTTGTCGCCGCGCTTGACAATGGGACGTTGGTGAATATTGGTATTCTGGTTTGAGCGTTGATATTTGATCAGGTTATAGATGTCCACTCCCACCTCCCCCGCTTGCGCTTCCGCATCGTTTACACGCACCACGATGCGTGTGGCATCCACGTAGTCGACGACACCGCCCCGCGTTGCTGTCACCACGGTACCGGAGTCAATTGCAGAGACCCGCTCAATGCCCGTTCCAACGAATGCTTTTTCAGGCCGCAAAACTGGTACTGCTTGACGCTGCATGTTGGCACCCATCAACGCACGGTTTGCGTCGTCGTGCTCAAGGAACGGCACCAAAGATGCTGCCACCGAAACAATTTGCGCAGGCGATACGTCCATATATTGCACGCGGTCAGCCTTGCACAAAATCGACTCGCCCTTTTCACGTGCAGACACCAAATCACCAGTCAACTGACCTTCTTTGTCCAGCAATGCGTTAGCCTGAGCAATAACGTACTTGCCCTCTTCTATGGCCGACAGGTAGTCGATTTTCATCGTCACTTTTTCATCGATCACACGGCGGTACGGTGTCTCGATGAAACCGTATTCATTCAAACGTGCGTAAAGCGCCAATGAGTTAATAAGCCCGATATTCGGACCCTCTGGCGTCTCGATAGGACATACACGGCCGTAGTGGGTCACGTGCACATCACGGACTTCAAAGCCCGCCCGCTCGCGCGTCAAGCCGCCCGGGCCCAGGGCTGATACACGGCGCTTGTGTGTGATTTCAGATAGTGGGTTGGTTTGATCCATGAACTGGCTGAGCTGAGATGCACCGAAGAACTCTTTTAACGCCGCAGAAATCGGCTTCGAGTTAATTAAGTCATGTGGCATCAAAGGCTCTTGCTCGGCTTGACCCAAGCGTTCCTTCACCGCTTTTTCGATACGCGCCAGACCCATCCGATACTGGTTTTCCGCCAGTTCACCAACGCAGCGCACCCGGCGGTTGCCCAGATGATCAATATCGTCGACCTCGCCGCGACCATTTCGCAAATCGACCAGAATCTTGACAACAGACAAAATGTCTTCATTGCTTAAGACCATTGGGCCAGTCGACTCTGCGCGGCCCATTTTGGCGTTGAATTTCATCCGCCCGACGCGCGACAAGTCATAGGTGTCGGGGTTGTAAAACAGGCGATGGAAAAGTGCTTGAACGGCATCTTCTGTCGGCGGTTCCCCGGGGCGCATCATGCGGTAGATAGCGACGCGTGCAGCAAACTCATCGGCCGTTTCATCAATTCTCAAGGTTTGCGAGATATACGCACCTTGATCCAACTCGTTGGTGTAAATGGCTTGGATGTCCTGCACACCCGCACTGCGCAGTTTCTTCAACAGCGCTTCAGTTAACTCGTCGTTGGCCTTCGCAAGAATTTCACCCGTATCAGTGTCTACAACGCCGCGGGCAATTACCCGACCCACCAAAAAGTCTTCAGGCACACTAATGTGTGTGGTATTCGATTGCTCCATCTCCCGGGTATGTCGCGCAGTGATGCGTTTGTCTTTCGCCACTACGACCTTGCCCGACTTATCCGTGATGTCAAACCGAGCAACTTCGCCTCGCAGGCGCTCAGCTACAAATGCCATTTGTGCTCCGCTGTCCATCAATCGGAAACTGTCGTTCACAAAGAAATTGGCCAATATGGATTCTGGATTTAGACCAATCGCCTTAAGCAATATGGACACAGGCATCTTCCTGCGACGGTCAACCCTGAAATACAAAATATCTTTGGGGTCAAATTCAAAATCCAGCCAGGAGCCACGGTAAGGGATGATACGTGCGGAGAACAGCAGCTTGCCTGAGCTGTGTGTTTTCCCCTTGTCGTGCTCAAAAAACACCCCAGGAGAACGATGCAACTGCGACACGATCACGCGCTCAGTGCCATTGATGATGAAAGAGCCCTTGTCGGTCATAAGCGGAACTTCGCCCATGTAAACCTCCTGCTCTTTAACCTCCTTGACGACTTTGGATTGCGATGTAGATGAGTCGCGGTCATAGATGATGAGCTGTACTTTAGCGCGCACTGCTGAAGCAAACGTCAGGCCTCGGGTTTGGCACTCACGCACATCGAAAGCGGGTCTGGCCAAGTTGTATTCCAGGAACTTCATCTCGACAAAACCATTATGAGAGACGATTGGGAATGCAGCTTCAAAGGCTGCTTGCAAACCTTCTACAGTTCGCTTCTTTTGAGGTATCTCTGCTTGCAAAAATGCGGTGTATGCATCTTTTTGCATTTGCAACAAATAAGGAACTTCCAATACGCTATCGCGATTACCGAAGTTTTTGCGGATTCGTTTACGTTCTGTGTATGAATACTTTGCGGCTAGTTCCATGAGATCTCCGTGCTATGAGCTCTTCAACAACGGTCGTCGCGTACTAGCAGTTTGTACTGCGGCATCGCGATCTTGGTGGGTTGGCCACTACCAACCTTGGCTGACGGTGCTGCGTTGCACAGCACCCGTACCAAGCTGTTTTCTGTCGTTGGGGTCAGAAAACACAGGAAAGCAGATTGGTGACAGTCTGCTTTCCTGTGTCTAGATAAGACGGCGAGTACGCAAAGCGCATTGCCTGTGTTTATCTAAATGTCAAAAGCTGGGATAGCCTTGAGGGCAATCCCAGCGTCCCATTCAGCGTGAATTACTTCAGCTCGACTTTGGCACCCGCTTCTTCCAACTTCTTCTTGGCAGCCTCGGCATCCGCCTTGCTAATGCCTTCTTTCACGGGTTTCGGTGCTGCATCGACCAGATCTTTAGCTTCTTTCAAGCCCAGGCCGGTGATCTCACGAACTGCCTTGATGACGGACACTTTGTTAGCACCAATTTCCACCAATTGAACGGTGAACTCAGTCTGCTCTTCGGCAACAGCCGCCGCCGCACCGCCACCACCACCACCTGCTGGTGCTGCCATAGCTGCCGCGCTCACGCCAAATTTCTCTTCGATGGCTTTCACCAGTTCGTTGAGTTCCATGACCGTCATGCTGTCCAGCGCGGTCAAAAATGCGTCTTTATCAAATGCCATTTTTAATTTCCTAGTTTCAGTTATTGATCTACACAGACGCCTCAGGCGGCAACTGCCTCTGGCGTGGCCTCAACGGCACCACCTTTTTTTGCCGACAATGCACCCAGCACCACCGCAGCACGGGAAATAGGCGACATGAGCAAGCCACACAGCTGGGCTAATAAAACCTCTCGTGATGCGATACTAGCCAATTGCTTCACACCGTTAACATCCAGGGCTTTACCTGCAAATACGCCCCCGCGAATCACCAATTTTTCATTGGTTTTCGAGAAGTCAGACACCACTTTCGCGGCAGCTACAGCATCAGCAGAAAAACCGTAGATCAGCGGGCCGGTCATCTGATCGCCAACAACCTCAAAAGCACTACCCGCAACCGCGCGGCGCGCCAGAGTGTTTTTCAACACACTGAGCGTCACGCCTTTACTGCGGGCTTCATTGCGCAACTTGGTCATGTCAGCGACCTTGATGCCGCGATACTCCGCCAACACCAATGTTTGAGCGCTTGCTGCGAGGCCTTTCACCTCTTCTATGACGGCTTGTTTCTCACTGCGATTAAGACTCAAAGTCTTTCTCCTTACAAATGTGTTGTCTGGCTTACGCTATTCAACACGCCTATGTTCAGCGATCAACTGATTAGGGAAATTTTCCAATTTCTCATGCAGTGGGATCGCCATCTGCGTTGGTAAATAATTAAGCACAAATTACTTTGCGCACCAACGGTCTTGGATGGCCCGCCGTACCTCTCGGCAACGGAAGCCCACCGCTTCACCCAGTTTTAATAACTGGACGAATTTCTCTGCGTTTATGCCGAGAGTGTTTGGGTATCTACCCGGACACCCAAACCCATAGTGGACGACACCGCAATTTTTCTCAAATAAACACCTTTGCTCGACGCGGGTTTGGCCTTGTTCAAGGCTTCCACCAACGCGACCAAGTTGCCCTGCAATTTGTCAGAATCAAAAGAACGTCGACCGATCGTCGCATGCACGATGCCCCCCTTATCGACTCGGAACTGGACTTGTCCTGCTTTGGCATTGCGCACTGCGGTTGCAACATCTGGGGTCACGGTGCCAACTTTGGGGTTGGGCATCAGGCCGCGAGGACCCAGGATCTGACCCAAAGTACCGACGACGCGCATAGCGTCGGGTGCAGCGATCACTACATCAAACGGCATTTGACCTGCTTTCACCATTGCAGCCAAATCCTCCATACCCACAATATCAGCGCCTGCAGCCTTAGCTTCTTCAGCCTTGGCGCCTTGTGCGAAAACGGCAACGCGCTTTGTCTTTCCAGTTCCGTTAGGCATCACGACAGCGCCGCGCACTACTTGATCGGACTTCTTGGCGTCGATACCCAATTGAACAGCTACATCGATGGACTCATCAAATTTGGCCGTGGCTGCGTCTTTCACGATAACAAGGGCATCAGCCAGAGGATAAAGCTTGTTGCTATCAACTTTGCCTTGCAGGCTTTTTTGTTTCTTGGTTA
>JAYUXO010000262.1:0-3762 GCA_043753505.1 Comamonadaceae bacterium | reverse complement strand
TCCAGATGTTGAAGGTGCCGGCTTTCAGGCCTGCCTTGATCTCGTCAACCTTTTTCTTGATGTCTTCCGGCACATCGGCCGCGACTGACACCATGTCGATCGCGCCTTCTTTCACACCCCACCAGGCGCTGCCGGTAGCCCACTTGCCATCAAGCGCTTCGCGCGTGGCCTGGATGTAGTACGGGCCCCAGTTGATGATGGCCGAGCCCAGGTGGGCTTTGGGGCCGTAGGCGGTCATGTCGCTGTCCCAGCCGAAGGCGCGCTTGCCCATTTTTTCGGCGGTTTGCAGCACGGCGGATGAGTCGGTGTTCTGGAACAGCACGTCGGCACCGCCGTTGATCAGCGCAGTGGCTGCCTCAGTCTCTTTGGGTGGTGCAAACCACTCGTTGACCCACACCACTTTCGTTTTGACCTTCGGGTTGACCGACTGCGCGCCCAGCGTGAAGCTGTTGATGTTGCGGATGACTTCGGGGATGGGGATGGACGCTACCACCCCCAGGGTGTTGCTCTTGGTCATCTTGCCGGCAATCACGCCAGCCATGTACGCGCCTTCGTAGGTGCGGCTGTCGTAGGTGCGCAGGTTCTCGGCGGTTTTGTAGCCCGTGGCGTGCTCGAATTTCACGCCTTTGTTGTCGGCGGCCACTTTGAGCATGGGCTCCATGTAGCCAAAGGTGGTGCCAAAAATCAGCTTGTTGCCCAGGGCTGCCATGTCGCGAATCACGCGCTCGGCGTCAGCGTTCTCGGGTACTTTTTCCACGAAGCTGGTGACCACCTTGTCGCCAAACTCTTTTTCGATGGCTTTGCGTCCGTTGTCATGCGCAAACGTCCAGCCGCCGTCGCCGACCGGGCCCACGTAGGCAAACGCAATCTTCAAAGGTTCGGGCTTGGGTGGAGGCGCAGGCGCAGCCACAGGGGCTGGTGCGGGAGCGGGCGGTGGTGGGGGCGGCTTGGCCTCGCCACAAGCGACCAGCGCCGCGGCTGTCAGGGCAGACAGCGCGGTGGCTTTGAGGAGGGATCGTTTTTGCACATCTGTCATGGAAGTCCTTTGGGTGGTTGCAGAAAAAATAAATTATGACGGTATGAGGTACGGGTGCATTCACGTCAATGACTGGTGCATTGGATTTCAAGCCCCCGGATGAAACGGCTTTCCCAGCGATGCGGGCATGTTCACCCGTATCCAGGTGGGGTTGCGCGAGATCAGTACCAGCACCACGATGGTGGCCAGGTAGGGCAGGGCGGTCAGTAGCTGGCTTACAACTTCCACACCCGCGCTTTGTAGATGAAATTGCAACATGGTCACGCCGCCGAACAGATAAGCGCCTAAAAGCACCCGCACCGGCCGCCAGGTGGCAAACGCAGTCAGCGCCAGCGCAATCCAGCCTTTGCCCGCCACCATGCCTTCCACCCAGAGCGGGGTGTAAACCACCGAGATGTAAGCCCCGGCCAGCCCGCACAAAGCCCCGCCCGCCACCACCGCGCCCAAGCGAATGCGCCGCACCGGGTAGCCCAGCGCGTGTGCGGCCTGGGGCGATTCGCCCACGCTGCGCAGCACCAGGCCCGCGCGGCTTTTGAACAGGAACCACACCAGAAACACCACCAACGCCATGGCCGCGTAGACCAGCGGATGCTGGCGAAACAGGGCAGGGCCGATCAAGGGAATGTCACCTAAAAAAGGAACCACAAACGATGGCCGTTCGGGTAGCTTTTCCTGCACGTATTTGATGCCTGCAAATGCCGAAAACCCTGCACCAAACAGGCTCAGCGCCAGCCCGGTGGCGTACTGGTTGGTGCCCAACCAGATTACCAACACGCCGAACAATGCCGCCAGCAGCGCCCCCGCGCCCATGCCCGCCAGGAACCCCAGCCAGTCGTTGCCGGTGTGCACCACGGTGGCAAAGCCTGCAATGGCGGCGCACAACATCATGCCTTCTGCACCCAGGTTGACGACACCCGCTTTTTCGTTGATCAGCAAGCCCAGCGCGGCCAGGGCCAGCACGGTACCCGCGTTCAAGGTGGCTGCCAGGAGCAGGGCGTAGGTTTCCAATTAATCTACTCCTGATTTCATAGCTGCTTGAGCAGGTTTTACGAGGTCTGGAAGCCGATTTGGCACTAAAAGTCTGACCCGATAGGCCACCAGCGTGTCGCAGGCCAGTAGCGTGAACAGCAGCAGCCCCTGAAACACGCCAGTGATCGATTTGGGCAGCCCCAGGCGCGACTGGGCCAGCTCGCCGCCGATGTAGAACATGCTCATCAGCACAGCAGAGAACACCATGCCCACCGGGTGCAAGCGCCCCACAAACGCCACAATGATCGCGGCGAATCCGTAACCAGCGGGCACATACGGCGTGAGCTGACCAATCGGTCCCGCCACTTCCAGCGCGCCGGCCAGACCGGCTGCACCGCCGCTGACCAATAGCGCCGTCCACAAAGCTTTGCGAGACGAGAACCCGGCGTAACGCGCAGCGGCCGGTGCCAGCCCACCAACCTGCTGCGCAAAACCGGCGCGGGTGCGGAATAAAAACACCCACAGTGCGGCGACGCCCACGAGTGCGATCAGCAGGCCGATTGACACGCGCGAGCCGGTCAGGAGCCGGGGAATCTGCGTGACCGCCTCAAAGGTTTTGGTTTGCGGAAAGTTGTAGCCCGCCGGGTCTTTCCAGGGGCCAAACACCAGGTAGCTCAGCACCATGTCGGCCACGTAAACCAGCATCAAACTGACCAGAATTTCATTGGCGTTGAAGCGGTCCCGCAGCAGCGCGGTGATGCCGGCCCACGCCATGCCGCCCAGCACACCGGCCAGCAAAATCGCCGGGATGATCCACGGCCCGGTGGTTTTGTCGGCCCACAGCGCCACGCCGCCTGCAGCCACCGCACCGATCACGAACTGCCCTTCGGCCCCGATGGTCCACACATTGGCGCGAAAACACACCGACAAGCCAAGCGCAATGATGAGCAGCGGCGTGGCCTTGACCATCAACTCGCCCAGCGCATAGGGCGAGCGGACCGGCTCCCAGAAGAACACCGCCAGCCCCTTCACCGGGTCTTTGCCCAGCGCCATGAACAGCAGCACCCCGATCAGCACGGTGAGCGCCAGCGCCAGCACCGGCGAGGCATAGGTCCAGAGGCGGGACGGCTGCGAACGCGCTTCAAGCTGGATCATGCAGCCCCCGTCAGCGCAGCGGTGTGGCCGTGCGTTTCGGTGGCTGGGGGCAGCATGTGGGGTTGTGGCCACAGCCCGCTCATCCACTGGCCGATCTGCGCCACCGTGGCCTGCGCACGCGCCACGCTGGGCGACAGCTGGCCCTTGGCCATCACCTGCAGCCGGTCCGAGATTTCAAACAGTTCGTCCAGTTCCTCGCTGACCACCAGCACCGCACAACCGGCGTCACGCAGCTTGAGCAATTCCCCGCGAATTTGTGCCGCTGCGCCGATGTCCACCCCCCAGGTCGGTTGCGAGACGATCAGCAATGCCGGTTTGGCGTCGATCTCGCGGCCCATGATGAACTTTTGCAGGTTGCCGCCCGACAGTGACTTGGCCGCCGCCTGCGGGCCGTTGGCCTTGACGTGGTAGCGCTCAATGATGCCCCCGGCTTCGGCATGGAGGGCACGGCGATGAATCCAGCCGCCGCGCCCCAGCGCTTCACGGCGCGTGAGCAACAAATTGCGGGCCAGCGACAACGACGGCACCGCGCCGCGCCCCAGCCGCTCCTCGGGCACAAAGTGCAAGCCCAGCGCACGGCGCGCCGCCGGGCCCAGGCGGCC
>JAYUXO010000261.1:0-3765 GCA_043753505.1 Comamonadaceae bacterium | reverse complement strand
GGAAGGCTACGCCGGAGACCATGAAGGCTTCAATTTTGGTAAACGCGCCCAGCTTGGTTTCAATCGGCGCGGGGGAGACGTATTTACCCTTGCTGGTTTTGAACTGTTCTTTGGCGCGACCCACAATTTTCAGGCGGCCTGCCTCGTCGAATGCACCCAAATCGCCGGTTTTCAGCCAACCGTCTTCCGTCATGGTTTCTTTGGTTTTTTCAGGCTCTTTGTAGTAGCTCTGCATGTGCGCCGCGCCGCGGGTGAGCACCTCGCCCGTGTCTGACAGCTTGACCTCACAGCAACCCGACGCACTGCCCACATAGCCCACCCGCGATTTGCCAGGCATGTTGGAGGTGGCTACCGCGAATTGCTCGGTCATGCCGTATCCCTCCAGCAACTCCAGGCCCAGCTTGCGGTACCACGCCATCACTTCGGGTGGCAGCGGTGCGGCGCCGGTGCCGGCGATGCGCACTGAGTCCAGGCCCAGTTGTTTGAGAATTTTCTTCTTCACAATGCCGCCCAGAATGGGGATGCTCATCAAGGTGTTGAGCTTCTTGGGTGGCATTTTGGCCAGCACGCCCTGCTGGAATTTGACCCACAGGCGCGGCACCGAGAAAAACACCGTGGGCCGCGCGCGCTGCATGTCTGCCAGAAATGTGTCCAGGCTTTCTGCAAAAAACACATGCATGCCGTGATACAGCGCCTGGCCTTCCACCAGTGCGCGCTCAGCCACGT
This sequence comes from Comamonadaceae bacterium, assembly GCA_043753505.1. GTDB lineage: Bacteria > Pseudomonadota > Gammaproteobacteria > Burkholderiales > Burkholderiaceae_C > JAAFIW01. Next base: position 3,039 of record JAYUXO010000261.1, on the reverse strand, counting down.
GGGCCAGGGGTAGATAGGACAGCATCCGGTCGTTGCGGCTTGCGCCGGTGAAAGCAATCAAGGCTTTTGCGGTGTGTGTGAATGCGCCAAAGCCATGCACTGCGCCCTTGGGCATGCCGGTGGTACCCGAGGTGTAGATGATGGTGGCGATGTCGTCGGCCTTGAAGGTGGGGCTTTCCTTCATGGGCTGGGTGGTTTTGACAATGTCGTCCCAGGCCTTGAATCCTTTGGCATCGCACAGCGGGGTGCTGATGCAAGGCATGCCCGCCGTAATACCCGGCTGCATGGATTTCCAGTCGTCCAGCTTGCCCACAATGCACAGCTTGCACTCCGAGTGCTCCATGATCAGGCGCACGGTCTCCGCCACCAGATTGGGATAAATCGGCACGCTCACGTAGCCGGCCATCCACACGGCCAGGTCGCTCATGAACCACCAGGCGGTGTTTTTACTCATGATGGCCACGCGCGAACCGGGCTCCCAGCCTTGTGCTTTCAAGTAAGCCGCCACCCGGCGGGTTTCGTCCATGGTTTGCGCCCAGGTGAAATCGCGCACCACGCCGCCTCCCATGGGCTGGGTCAGAAAAACATCATTGGCGCGTTCTTTTTCCCATTTGTAAGCACGTTGCAGGGGAAGTTCGTTGGGGTCTAGTTGGGCCATGAAATGCTCCGTTTCAATTGACGGGAAGGTTGACGATGATGGGGCGGGCGCACAGCTTCACGCTGTTGTAGTGCCCTGAGGTGCCGCGCAGTATTAACCGACCTGTGGTGCCCCACAAGCGACGTTTTCCCTGATTCAGTGCCGGTTGCGACATGGTTTAGCGGCACTGCCTGCATGGGTGGATCATTTATATGAAAAATACGCTGCCAGCCCTTTTGTAACCTGCTCAAACAGCTATCAAAATTATAGTGATCGACTCGGTCATGCGTCGATTTGGTGCGTCTGGAGAATGCCTTGTTATGGTGCATTTCAGTGCACCAAAATGGTATGTCGCGCCCAGCGCCAGAGCTGTTGAAACTGGGGTCATTTGCAAGGCAAAATGTCACGCTGCCCGAACGTTGCCGCAAACCTGCTCTGGCACAAAAGCTGCATCGAACTGGTGCTGTACCCATTTTTAACTACCATTCAACCCGGAGTAACCGATGACCAAGACCGTCGCAGACGTGATGAAGATGGTGAAGGAAAACGAAGTCAAGTTTGTTGACTTCCGTTTCACCGACACCCGTGGCAAAGAGCAGCACGTGACCGTGCCTGTTTCGCACTTTGATGAAGACAAATTCAGTGCGGGCCACGCGTTTGACGGCTCGTCGATTGCCGGCTGGAAAGGCATTGAAGCCTCCGACATGTTGCTGATGCCGGATGCCAACACCGCCAACATTGACCCGTTTTATGAAGAAACCACGCTGTTTTTAAGCTGCGACGTCCTGGAGCCGGGCGATGGCAAGGCCTACGACCGCGACCCGCGCAGCATTGCCAGGCGCGCTGAGGCTTACCTGAAAGCTTCCGGCCTGGGCGACACGGCGTATTTCGGTCCAGAACCAGAATTTTTCATCTTTGACGACGTGCGCTGGAACGCTGATGCATCCGGCTCCTTCGTGCACATCGACGAGCAGGAAGCGCCCTGGAACAGCGGCAAGGTCATGGAAGGCGGCAACAAAGGCCACCGCCCAACCGTCAAGGGCGGCTATTTCCCTGTACCACCGGTGGACAGCACGCAAGACATGCGCGCCGAAATGTCCTTGATTCTCGAATCATTGGGCATCCCTGTCGAGGTGTTTCACCACGAAGTGGCGGGTGCTGGGCAAAACGAAATTGGCACCAAGTTCTCCACCCTGGTGCAGCGTGCTGACTGGACGATCTTGCTCAAATATGTGGTGCACAACGTGGCCCATGCATACGGCAAAACCGCCACCTTCATGCCCAAACCCATCGTGGGCGACAACGGCTCCGGCATGCATGTGCACCAGTCGGTCTGGAAAGACGGCAAGAATCTGTTCGCTGGCGACGGCTACGCCGGCCTGTCCGATTACGCGCTGTACTACATCGGCGGCATCATCAAACACGCCCGTGCCCTGAATGCGATTACCAACCCCGGCACCAACAGCTACAAGCGCTTGGTGCCTGGTTTTGAAGCACCAGTCAAATTGGCTTACTCGGCCAGAAATCGGTCAGCTTCCATCCGTATCCCGTATGTGGCTAACCCCAAGGGCCGCCGCATCGAAGCGCGCTTCCCTGATCCGTTGTGCAACCCCTACCTGGGCTTTGCCGCTTTGTTGATGGCCGGCCTGGACGGTGTGGAAAACAAAATCCACCCCGGCGAGGCTGCCAGCAAAGACCTGTACCACCTGCCACCCGAAGAAGACGCAAAAATCCCGACCGTGTGCCACAGCCTGGACCAAGCGCTGGACTATCTGGACAAGGGCCGCAGCTTCCTGACCAAGGGAGGCGTGTTCACGGACAGCATGATTGATGCGTATATCGAATTGAAGATGCAAGAAGTCACGCGTATGCGCATGACCACGCACCCGATTGAGTTCGACATGTATTACTCGCTGTAATTGAGCGGCAATAAATCACTGATTGTTCATCCAGTCTGTGGCAGTAAAAGGACGGCTTCGGCCGTCCTTTTTCCTTATCGATCAAGGGCTTATTAGGTTTTTATAAAGCATTGCGCGATACTCCAAAGCCAACTTGCTCTGTCAAGGTGCGAGGAGATCGCCATGAAATTTGTTTTTACTTTTGCTGCGCTGTTGTCCCTGGTCTGTTTACCTGTGGTGGCGCAAGACAAAATTTACCGCTGCGCCGGTAATGAATACACCAACAACGCCACCGAAGCCAACGCCAAGGGCTGCAAACTGGTCGAAGGTGGCAACGTCACCATCGTGCAGGGCACCAAAGTACAAACCGGCACTGGTGCCTCGGCGCCTGTACGGGTGGCAGCAGTCACACCCAGCGGCTCACGCATCGATTCGGGCGACCAGAAAGCCCGCGACAACGACGCCCGATCCATTCTTGAATCCGAGTTGAAAAAGTCTGAATCA
>JAYUXO010000260.1:0-3768 GCA_043753505.1 Comamonadaceae bacterium | reverse complement strand
TTGAACGCGCTGTTCATGATCGTCAGCTCCATCGGCGTGGGCGCGCTGCTGGCCGCCAACTTCACCATCCCGCAGGTGTTCCTGATCACCGGCCTGCTAAACGCCGTGGTGGCGTTCTACATCTTCATGCTGGTGCCCGAGTACCTGCTGCGCTTCGTGGCCTGGGTGGCCTCGCGCATCGTTTACCGCTTCAAAGTGACGGGCGACGAGCACATTCCCACCCAAGGCGCGGCCATTCTGGTGTGCAACCACGTCAGCTTCGTCGACGCCGTGCTGCTCATGGCCGCCAGCCCCAGGCCCATCCGCTTCGTCATGGACCACCGCATCTTCAGAATCCCCGTGCTGGGTGCCATGTTCAAACTCGCCAAAGCCATCCCCATCGCCCCTCGGGCCGAAGACCCGGTTGCCTATGAAGCGGCGTTTGCCGCATCCGCCCAAGTGCTGCGCGAAGGCGATCTGCTCGCGATATTCCCCGAAGGCGGTATCACCAAAGACGGCACCCTGCAGCCCTTCAAGGGCGGCATCATGAAAATTCTGGAAGAGGCCGGCAAAGAGGGATTGCATCCGCCGGTGATACCGATGGCGCTAACGAATTTGTGGGGCTCGTTTTTCAGCCGCGTGGAAAAAGGCGACGCGATGGTGCGCCCATTTCGGCGGGGGGTATTGAGTCGGGTGGGGTTGAATGTGGGGGAGGGGGTGGTGCCCCAGCAGGTGTCGCCCCAAATCCTGCAGGCAAGAGTGAGCGGTTTACTTGGGAATCCGCTTTAAAAACGCACCAATGAAGCGACCGCGTGACAAGCAGGTGCCGAAGTCAGGTCACGGCTTGTGTCGGTTCACTGCCTGGGCGACCAATTTCGATACCTCCTGTCGTTCCCGTCTGTGGCGTGCTGCAGTCACCCTGTCTCGAAAGATTAGCTCAATGGCATTTCGCAGCATCGGTAATTCGACCGCGCACTCTTCTTCAGATAGCTCGTGCACGCCAAGACTCAGCAAACCATAGAGCTGGGGGTGATCAGTCAAAAAATTGGGTAGATGGTCGCGTAAGAGTTTGATGCGTTCATCGGTCCGTGCGCTGTCGAACTCCAACCATTCGGTCAAGCTGTGCTGCAACATGTATCCCGACCTTCCTTCTTTCAGCACGCTTTCAAAAATACGCCGGAAGTAGACGCAGGCGGCAACGTTGAAGCCGTGGGCCGTACAGTTGGTTGCCCTTATAAACTCACGTCGTTCTGTCTTTGACATGCCCTCTTCAAAATCAGCCAGTTCACCGATCTGGAAGTCAGTCAACGATGGATACTGGCCGATTTTGATCAGCGCGGTTCCCCCGCCCGCAGCTGCGGGAATGGTGGTGAAATAAAAGTGGGCAATGTGAGACTCATGACGGGCACAAACGATACTCAACTTGAACTCTCGTTCCCGGTCGGAAGGTGTTGAATTACGACTGGCAGCCATCGATACGTTCACAGATGCTGCGGCCTGGAGCTGGGCTTGCCGCATAAGTCCGTCGGGCACCACAAACTTCCATGTGGTTCCCTTTTCGCAATTCGGGCAGCGAGCGTCAAACTTGCCCCCATACAGCCGTAGTAACAAGGGGTCAGTGCCATAGGTGCTGAGTTCCACCGATTCATATAGTGGGACTGCGATCAGTCTGAGAACCAAGTCGTGTACGGCGAGCGATGGCTTTGTGGATAGCGCAGCTTTATTCATGCGCACTATTGTCTACACCAGGGCTACCTATGACCATTTCGAGGACACACTCCAGCTGGTATCCCAACCAACTCAACCCAGTCATCCGGCGGATTCCCCGCCCTCGTTATCTTCCCGAACACCCGATACGTGTCATCGCCGCTCCCATAACCCTGCAAGCTGTTGAGCTGAAGCGTACACCCGCTTACACCCATTTAGCCAACCCAAACACGCCCTGTTCCTTATGTTTTGGGTGTGAATGGGTGTCTTTTTGGATTTCAAGGGCACCGAACCAATAGTCAACATCCATACACAACGTCTACTTCCTTCACGCTAGATAATTTGCGTCATGAACGCTCTGAACATTCCTGAATACGTGTCCACCCTGGGTTTACAGGCAAAAGTGGCTTCAGCCCCTATGGCTGCTGCTCAAGCAGCTACAAAAAACAAAGCACTTCTGGGCCTGGCGCAGTTGCTGCGTAGCAACCTGACTCTGCTGGCCGAAGCAAACGACAAAGACCTGGCGCGCGCACAGGCCGCCGGGCTGGCAGCTCCGCTGGTGGACCGGCTGAAACTCACACCCGCCATCATTGAAACCGTGGCCCAGGGTTGCGAGCAGCTGGCGGCGATGCCGGATGTGATTGGCGAAATCATCGGTATGAAGCAGCAGCCCAGTGGCATTCGTGTGGGGCAGATGCGGGTGCCGATTGGCGTGTTTGGCATGGTGTTTGAGAGTCGGCCGAATGTGACGATTGAGGCGGCGAGCCTGGCTATCAAGAGCGGCAATGCGGCGATTTTGCGGGGTGGGTCGGAGGCGATTGAGTCGAACAAAGCGCTGGCTGCGCTGGTGCAGCAGGCGCTGCTTGCAGCCGGGCTGCCAGAACACGCCGTGCAGCTGGTGCAAACCACCGACCGGGCCGCGGTGGGCGCGTTGATTGCCATGCCGCAGTACGTGGACCTGATCATTCCGCGCGGCGGAAAAAGCCTGATCGAGCGCATCAGTCGCGAAGCCCGCGTGCCCGTGATCAAGCACCTGGACGGTAATTGCCATGTGTATGTCGACGACCCTTGCGACATCGCCATGGCCGTGGCGATCGCCGACAACGCCAAAACCCAGAAATACAGCCCCTGCAACGCCGCCGAGGGCTTGCTGGTGGCTGCGGGCGTGGCGGCTGAGTTTCTGCCGAAAATAGCGGCTATTTATGCCGCCAAAGGCGTCGAAATGCGGTGTGATTCGGCTGCAGCCCAGGTAGTGACTGCTCAAGCAGCTATCAATTCAGTAGTAAATAATTTCATCAAACCCGCGACTGAACAAGACTGGTTTGAGGAATACCTCGCCCCTGTCATCAGCATCAAAGTGGTCTCGGGCATGGATGAAGCCATCGCCCACATCAACCACTACAGCTCGCACCACACCGACGCCATCGTCACGACCAACCACGTGCACGCCCAGCGCTTTCTGCGCGAGGTGGATTCAGCCAGCGTGATGGTGAATGCCAGCACCCGGTTTGCCGACGGCTTCGAGTTTGGCTTGGGCGCTGAAATCGGCATCAGCACCGACAAGTTCCACGCCCGCGGGCCGGTAGGAATTGAGGGGCTGACGTCGCTGAAATGGGTGGTGTTGGGTCAGGGGGAGACCAGGGGCTGATCGGTTGCGACACTGAACCGCGCCTGCCTACTGCGGCACCAGCTCCACCCGCCGGTTCTTCGCGCGTCCGGGTTCATCGGTGTTGCTGGCTACCGGGGCCAGGTCGGCCACACCAAACGCTGACAGCCGAGCCGCCGCAATGCCGTGCTGGCTGGCCAAGGCCGCATTCACGGCTTCAGCGCGCCGCTTGGACAAGGCGATGTTGCTGTCCAGCGTGCCCTGGTTGTCGGTGTGGCCGACCACGCGCAGCTTCAAGGCGGCATCGGTTTTCAACAGTTTGGCAATTTCTTGCAGCGCGGGTTGGGACTCGGCTTTGAGATCGGCTTTGGCCGTGTCAAACAAGATGCCATACAGCGCCACGCGTCCGGTGGCGGCAATGGCTTTGGACATGTCCGACGCACTCACCGTCACCATGTTTTGCGCCATGGCACCCA
>JAYUXO010000259.1:0-3769 GCA_043753505.1 Comamonadaceae bacterium | reverse complement strand
ATTACAAAACCACTTACCTTGATCGCGATGGGCATCGTCATATTCATGGTGCCAATCTGGGAGTCAGTGCCGCTGCCTACCAACGCGCCGGCGGATTTGCACCACTGGCCAGTAGTGAAGACGTAGCGTTCGTTCAAGCCTTGAGCACAAGCGGCGCGGTCATTGCGTGGTCGGCAGCACCCCGCGTTTCCACCAGCGCGCGCAAAAACTTTCGCGCGCCACTTGGCTTCGGAGCCACGCTGGCGCGCATTGACGAAGAAGCACATGCTTATGCGAGTGGCCGCAGTCCATTGGTTGTTGCGTCACCACCCAACACATGAATTTGACGCAGGCGCTGGCCGACCTTGCGCCCACCGGCACAGCGCACGACTGGCTTCGTACATTGACAAAGGCGGGGTGCGATGTGCTGCCACGGCCCGGTCAAGGGAACACTTTGGCACGCTGGCAGGCATTCAGCCAGATCGCGCAACACGACTTGTCACTGGCCAAATTGTTTGAGGGTCATACCGATGCGCTGGCGATCCTTGTCGAGCTGGACGAACTGGATCAAGCGGCAGACACGCCCCGCACCTCTGGGGCGGGCATTGCGGCGACCTGGGGCGTTTGGGCCGCTGAATCACCTAACGGCCGTGTTCGCATTGAGCGCAGGGAAGGTAACGACGTGACGTTGCACGGCACGAAATTCTGGTGTTCCGGCGCAGGCCATGTGCAGCGCGGTCTGCTCACGGCCTGGTTTGCTGACAGTCAGCGCCCTCAACTGGTACAGGTTGACATGGCGCAGCCGGGTATTGGCATCAGCCACGGAGCCTGGCGCGCGGTAGGCATGCAGGGCAGCGCAAGTCTGGATGTGACCTTTGACGCGACTCCCGCATCGCTGGTGGGCTCGCATGGCGATTACTTGAGTCGACCCGGCTTCTGGCAGGGCGGGGCCGGGATTGCCGCTTGTTGGTACGGCGGAGCCCTGGCGCTGGCTGCCACCTTGCGGCGTGCAGTGGAACAGTCGCCTGCATCAGCGCGTGTTGGGTTTCGGTTTGCCGCACTGGGCAAGGTTGACCTGGCTTTGCACAGCACAGCAGCTGTGTTGCGCCACGCAGCCCAGTGGATTGACGAGCATCCGCGGGATGATGCCAGCCAGATTGCCTTGTATGCACGTCTGGCCGCAGAAGATTGCGCCAGGCGCGTGCTGGACGAAACAGGTCGCGCATTGGGTGCGACCGCGTTTTGTCGAGACGCCCACTTTGCCCGGGCTGCCGCTGACTTGCCGGTATTTGTGCGGCAGAGCCATGGTGAGCGTGACTTTGCAGCGCTGGGTGAGAAGGCTTTGTGCGAGCCCGTGTTGCCATGGACTTTGTAGACAGGCTTATGTAGGTAACCAAGCCCGCGCTAGCCAACCACGGTTCTGATGGCGAAGCCAGCCAGCCACCCGCCTTCGCCGATTCGCAGTGCCGCACAGTTGGGCGCAATTCGACGGGCGGAGAGTCAAAAAAGCTGGGCACTATTGGGCCTGCCGACCGCCAGCGTGATACGACTGGGCTTACCAGACGTGCAGTTGACCCAGCACGGCGAGCCGTTACGCGCCGCCTTGAAGCAGCAACTGCGTGCATCAGATGTGGTGGTCACCACCTGGCAGCACGATGGCCACCCGGACCATAAGGCAAGCGGCATCTGTGCCATGCGCGCATGTGCAGAGGTAGGTTGTCGGTTGCTGCAAGCGCCCGTGTGGATGTGGCACTGGGCCACGCCGGGTGACGCACGCGTGTCATGGACGCGTCTGCAGCGTCTGGAAATCCAGGCACCGGCCTGGGCGCGTAAACGAGCGGCGTTACAGGCGCACCACAGCCAGCTGAGTGCAGGAAGTCCCGGTGAGTCTCACCGCCACCCGGTGCTGGATGCCGCGATCGTGGACCGCGCCAGCCGCCGACACGCGTATTTTTTTATATGAACCCGGCACCGTCACACACGGCCCTGCCTGCATTGCAAACTTCGTCAGTCGCTTCACCCCTGGTTCACAACGCCCAGTTTTTCGACGACATGTTCGACAGCGGTAGCGACCCTTGGAAATACCAATTTAGCTGGTACGAAGCACGCACGCGCGCCATGGTGATGGCTGCGCTACCCAACAGCCAGTACGCCCATGCGTTCGAGCCTGGCTGTTCGCAAGGTGAGCTGATTCTGGATCTGGCACTGCGCTGCGACCAACTCCTGGCTTGCGACGGTGCAGCACGCGCTGTCGAAGTTTGCACAGCACGCACGCGCCACTTGCCGCAGGTCCAGGTGGTGCAAGCCTGGCTACCGGGTCAGTGGCCTGTTGGCCAGTTTGATTTACGGGTCTTGAGTGAGTGGCTGTACTACCTGGATGTCAGCCGGTTGGCCGCCGTGGCGCAGGCCGCACGCAGCAGTTTGCGCCCGGGCGGTACGGTGCTGGCCTGCCATTGGCGCTGGCCAATCAAGGGGGTCAGCCTGTCTGGCGACCAGGCAGTTAATGCAGGCACCGAGACAGGGCTGACTTTCTGCGAGCTGACATGCGGTGTGTGCTGCGCCTGACATCGCCTGGCTGATTCTGCAAAGTTGCGGCCATGAGCAGGAATTTGAAACCCCACGATGTCGCTGCCTTGCAGCCCGGTCACCAGCTCTGGTAACCAGGGACAAATTCCCATCTGCTCCGCATGGCCCCACGGGATGTGCCAGAAGCTGACAATGGTGGCATGCGGCAACAGCTTGCGCAGCATGGCGGGCACCAAGGCCAGGTGATAGTCCTGCACCAGAACCACGGGGTGTCCTGCAGATATTTCATCTCGAATGGCAGTTTGAATGTTTGTTGGAAACGAGGTATTTACAGCAACGGGTGGCATGCTCATGGCACCCATGGCATCTTCTGCCAGGTTTTTTGAGAATCGGACCGGTGGGCAGCGAACAGGGTGTTCATGGGTATTGTTTACGCACCGTGTGCGAAACATCAGATTTTTATGCTTCTTTTTTCATAGCTGCTTGAGCAGCATTTAAAAGGGCTGGAAGCCTTTTTTGTTTTTATTTCTCTTATTTTTTGCCTGGAAACCCGACACCATGCCCGCTTGTACCTGCATGGCCTTTTTGCGGAAACAACGGAATAAAAATTTCAGGGTGGCACGGCATTCGCGCTGAGCTGCATCACCCGTTGTGGTGGCCGGATGTCAATGCCTGCCTGGGTCAACGCCTGCTCCACGGCCATGTTCACCGCGGAGCGCACACTGGTTTGGCCGTTGCTCGGGTCGGCAATCCAATAGCTCAGTTGAAACTCCAGACCCTCGGGCGCAAAGTTCAGCAAATAGGCCTCAGGTGCCGGTTTGGAGATGATGCGCGGCACACCTGCCGCTGCGGTTTGCAGCAAGGTGATGACCTGTTGCACATCGCTGCCGTATTTCACCGACAGCGTGCTTTGCAGCTGAAACTGCAAGTCAGCCTGTTGCAGGTTTTCCACCCGCTGGGTGATCAACAATTCGTTGGGTACGATGGATTCGCGACCGTTGCCCGCGCGCAGCCGGGTGTAGCGGGTGGTGATGTCGATCACCACGCCTTCAAAGCCGTCGACCCGCACGTTGTCGCCAATGCGCAGCGAGCGCTCAAACAAAATAACGAAGCCGCTCACATAGTTAGCCGCCAGCTTTTGCAAGCCGAACCCCAGGCCCACGCCCAACGCACCGCCCAGCACCGAAAGCGCCGTCAAATCAATGCCCACCGACGACAACGCTAGCAGCAGGCCCACCACCAGCAGCATGGCGCGCATGGCGTT
>JAYUXO010000258.1:0-9276 GCA_043753505.1 Comamonadaceae bacterium | reverse complement strand
CGCACGCTGACCAGTGCGTTATCGACCAACTGCGCCAGCTGGGTGCTGGCCGCCTGCGCCGTGATGCCCGCTGCCCGTGCCAGTTCACCCGCGCTACGAGCCTCGCCCGACAGCAACACGGCCAGCATGCGGGCCCGCGTGGGGTGCGCGATTTGCGCGGCGATGCGGGAAAAGTGGGGCTCTACTGACATGGGCGAGGCTACAGCTGTGCGGCTTGATTCAAGGTGCCTGGTACCCCGCGCACAAAGGTGCGCTCTTCTTTCAAGATAAAGCGCAGTTGCTGCGCCCAGGCGAAGTTTTGCGCGCCTTCTGCGTCAGCGCGCAAGCGGGTGCGGTAGGCCTCATAGGCAGCCAGGCTGTCAAATGAAATCAGACCCCAGGCTTCGTAGTTGGTGCCTTCATCTGGCAAAAAGTAGCCCACCAAATGCCCGCCACAGCGCGGGATGATGCGACCCCAGTTTTCGGCATAAGTCTTGAAGTGATCTTTCTGGAAGGGGTCGATTTCGTAGCGGATGAAGCAGGTGAGCATGGTTTTTCCTGTGGTGTAGATGGGTGTGGTGAGGTTCGCGATGGGTCACTTACCCATACTGTTGTCTGGAATCTGCTGGCGCTTGATCGCGCTGCGCCATCCCGTAATCGCGCAGCACCTGGGCCACACGCAAGCGGTAGTCGCGCAACACGCCGTCGCGCCCGCGCGCCTGGGCATCGCGGTGAGACGGGCGGTTGCGCCATGCCTGCACAGCCGCTTCGTCACGCCAGAACGACAGTGACAGAAATTTGCCCGGCGTGGCGCGGCTTTCAAAGCGCTCGATAGAGATGAATCCGTCCATCGTTTGCAGTTGCGGCGTCAGCGCGGCCGCCAGTTCGAAATATTCACTGGCTTGGTCAGGTTGCGGTTGGGCTTGCGGCCAGAGTTCAAAAATAACGGCAATCACTCGAACGCTCCTTGCAGGTTTGTTTGATGATGACCCGCATTGCGCATCAAAAGCTTCGGGCTGGTTAGAACTGTGGGCGGGATAAAGACCTTTCGGGTTACCCGCTCTTTTATGTAAAAAGTGCCAACAGCCCAGTCATTTATTGGTAAATCAGCTATTCTTTTTGTAGCATTTGAGTGGTCAAGCGAATCCGGATAGGCCCTCGCCACGGCCCCTCAGGCGCGACCACTTGCCCTCTTTGTGTGATGTGCACCCGCCCTTGCAGCGCCAGACGGCTGGCGACCGCGCGTACCTGCGGCATCAGGGCTCGCCAGCCATCGGGCACCGCAGCGCGGGCCACCTCCGAGGGGCAGATGCTGGTTGTCGTTGAGCGCTGAAAAAGCAACGCGAAAAGGGTCTGCTCAAGCTGCGCGTCGTCCATAGCCGGTCCACCTCAATCATCCACCGTGTCACCCAAAAACCCGCCACTCTGGTGTGCCCACAGCCGCGCGTACAGACCGCCGCGCGTCAACAGCTCGGCGTGCGTACCCTCTTCCACCACCCGCCCCTGCTCCAGCACCACCAGCCGGTCCATGGCGGCAATGGTGGACAGGCGATGGGCGATGGCAACCACGGTTTTGCCTTCCATCAGCTGGTACAGGCTGGCCTGAATGGCGGCTTCGACTTCCGAGTCAAGCGCACTGGTGGCTTCGTCGAGCAACAAAATGGGCGCGTCTTTCAGCATCACGCGGGCAATGGCAATGCGCTGGCGCTGGCCGCCCGACAGCTTCACGCCGCGCTCGCCCACGTGGGCGTCAAAACCAGTGCGGTCCTTGGCGTCGGACAGCTGGGCAATGAAATCGATGGCTTGCGCGCGCTGCGCGGCGGCCAGCATGTCGGCGTCCGTCGCATCGGGGCGGCCATACAAAATGTTGTCGCGCACCGAGCGGTGCAACAAAGACGTGTCTTGTGTGACCATGCCAATCTGGGCGCGCAGGCTGTTTTGTTGCACCGTGGCAATGTCCTGCCCGTCGATGCGAATGCTGCCGGCTTCCAGGTTGTAAAAGCGCAGCAGCAGGTTCACCAACGTTGATTTGCCCGCACCCGAACGGCCCACCAGGCCGATTTTTTCGCCGGGGGCAATGTGAAGGTTCAAGCCATCGACCACGGCTTTTTCGCCTCCATACGCAAAACGCACCTGCTCAAACACCACTTCGCCGCGCGTCACCACCAGCGGCACCGCGTTGGGCACGTCCACCACACTGTGCGGTTTAGCAAGCGTCGTGATGCCGTCTTGTACCGTGCCCATGTGCTCGAACAAGGAGGCAAATTCCCACATCACCCAATGCGAAATGCCGTTCAGCCGCAGGGCCATGGCGGTGGCAGCGGCCACCGCGCCCACGCTGACCTGGCCCTGCGTCCACAGCCACAGCGTCACGCCTGCGGTACTGGCAATCAACAGCATGCTTAAAAAGTGGTTGACGATTTCAAAGCCGGTGACCAGCCGCATCTGCCCGTGCACGCTGCGGATGAACTCTTGCATTGCACCTTTCACATACACGGCCTCACGCTGGGCGTGTGAGAACAGCTTGACGGTGCTGATGTTTGTGTAAGCGTCGGTGATGCGCCCGGTCATCAGCGAGCGGGCGTCGGCCTGGGTTTTGGCCACTTTGCCGATACGCGGTACAAAGAAAAATATGGCCATCAGGTACAGCGCCAACCAGGCCAGAAAGGGCACCAGCAGCCACACATCCAGGTTTCCCACCACGGCCACCATGGTCACGAAATAGATCACCACAAACACCAGAATGTCCGCCACGATGAACCAGCAGTCGCGCACCGCCAGTGCGGTCTGCATGACCTTGGTAGCCACCCGGCCTGCAAACTCATCGCCATAAAACCCCATGCTCTGGCCCAGCATGCGACGGTGGAACTGCCAGCGCAGCCGCATGGTGAAGTTGCCAGCCAGCGCCTGGTGTTTCAGCAATGTCTGTAGCGCCACCACCAGCGGGCTGGCCGCCAGAATGCCCGCCAGCAACAGCAAACTGTTTTTTTCCTGCGCCCATAGCTGGGCAGGCGGTATGGACCCCAACCAGTCGACCACACGACCGAGCATGGCAAACAGCAGCGCCTCAAAGGCGGCAATCAGCCCGGTGCACAGGGTCATCCCCGCAATCAACCCGCGCATGCCCTGGGTGCCCGACCACAAAAAAGCCAGAAACCTGGCTGGCGGCTGGGTAGGCGGTGCGTCGGGATAGGGGTTGACGAGGTTTTCGAAGAAAGCAAGGAGGCGGGTCAAGGGGAACTCACTGGTAATTAGCTCCCTTTCCCGCACGCGAGGCCGGGGGCTTCGCCTCCAGGTGCGGGAGAGGGTTGGGGTGAGGGTGGCTGCGCTATACAGGCCAATCAGTTCGCGTGAACCCTCACCCCGGCCCTCACCCGCAAGCGGCAGAGGGAGTCAAAAGGATTCACGTGCCGACATGTTCTCCCGACAGCGAATGCAGTACTTCCCCCCGCAACGAATGCGAGTTCGCCTGCGTGATCCGCACGTCCACCATCTGCCCCACCAGCCGCGCGTGGCCCTCAAAGTTCACGGCGCGCATGCATTCGGTACGGCCCATGAATTCGCGCGGGTCTTTGCGGGCTGGGCCTTCTACCAACACGCGCTGCACGGTGCCCACGCGTTGCTCGCTGATGCGGCGCATGTTGCCGTCAATGTTGGCCTGCACTTCCTGCAGCCTGGCCAGCTTCACCGCGTGCGGCGTGTCGTCGTGCAAATTGGCCGCAGGCGTGCCAGGGCGGGGGCTGAAGATAAAGCTGAAGCTGTTGTCAAAGCCCACGTCATCCATGAGCTTCATCAGCTTGGCATGGTCGTCAGCCGTCTCGCCTGGAAAGCCCACGATGAAGTCGCTGCTGATCGCCATGTCCGGCCGTATCGCACGCAGCTTGCGGATGGTGCTTTTGTATTCCAGGGCGGTGTAGCCGCGCTTCATCGCCATCAAAATTTTGTCGCTGGCGTGCTGCACGGGCAGGTGCAAATGGCTGACCAGCTTGGGCACACGGGCATATACATCCACCAGGCGCTGGGTGAACTCGTTGGGGTGGCTGGTGGTGTAGCGGATGCGCTGGATGCCGGGTATGTCGGCAATGGTTTCGATCAGCAGGGCCAAGTCGGCGATGTCGGCAGTGTTTCCCGCAACGCTGGCGTTGCTTGTGACGAACTTCCCGCGGTAGGCATTCACGTTTTGCCCCAGCAAGGTCACCTCTTTCACGCCCTGCTCCGCCAACCCGTTGACCTCTTTCAGCACATCGTCAAACGGGCGCGACACCTCTTCACCCCGCGTGTACGGCACCACGCAGTAGCTGCAATATTTGCTGCAGCCTTCCATGATGCTCACAAATGCGGTGGCACCTTCCACCCGCGCAGGCGGCAGGTGGTCAAACTTTTCAATCTCGGGGAAGCTGATGTCTACCTGCGGCTTGTGCAGCGCAGCCCGGGCATCGAGCAATTGCGGCAGGCGGTGCAGGGTTTGCGGGCCAAACACCACGTCCACAAAAGGTGCGCGTTTAATGATGTCGGCTCCTTCCTGGCTGGCCACACAACCACCCACACCAATCAACACGCCTTTTTTGGCCAGGTGGCGCACGCGGCCCAGGTCACTGAACACTTTTTCCTGGGCCTTTTCACGCACCGAGCAGGTGTTGAACAAAATCAGGTCCGCTTCATTCACGTTC
The DNA here is from genome assembly GCA_043753505.1 of Comamonadaceae bacterium. Classification (GTDB taxonomy): domain Bacteria; phylum Pseudomonadota; class Gammaproteobacteria; order Burkholderiales; family Burkholderiaceae_C; genus JAAFIW01. Next base: position 4,627 of record JAYUXO010000258.1, on the reverse strand, counting down.
TGCGTAGCCTCGTAGCCCTGGGCGGCGTGCAGCACGTCGACCATCTTGTCCGAGTCGTACTCGTTCATCTGGCAGCCGAAGGTTTTGACGAAAACTTTGGGGGCGGGTTTGCGGACGACTACCCCATCGGCAGAGGTTGGGGCGAGCGCGCTCATTGGTTGCTGCCGGGGGCAGCCGCCGGCTGTGTAACCGGGCCAGTCACGTTGGCGGTGGAAGTTTTGCCCGCCAGACTGTCCGTGATGATGTTGAAAATCGTGCGCTGACCGCCGGGCATGGCACGCGCCTCTTCGGCGCTCAAGATCCACACCTCATGCACCATCCCGGCCGCATCGCGCCGGTAGACCACTGGCAACTCCTGGCCTACCAGGCTGCCGGACAACACCATCAAGTTCTGCGTATTGCGGATGCGCGCCCCCGGCGAGAGCCGGTCCGCCTGCCCATTCAGCGTGATTTGCGGTGGCAGGCCCATTTTCATTTCTGCCCGCTTGACATTGGCCGGTACGTCCCGGCGCATGGTCTGTGCATGCAAATTAGAATGAAATGAGCTTGCAGACCATATGAATACTGCTGAAGCAGCTATTAAATTAGTAGCGAGTGATCTGACTGTGCAGCGGTTCATGGTGTGTATCCAGAGGCTGGTTGAGCGCGTGGCGCGAAGGTTGCAATTTTACGGGGCTTGTAAAGCAGCGTCGGTGGCCCGGCAGAGCTGTCAAAAAGCAGTCATCCAGGTTTCACGCGGTTCAATTAGCTTGTAGCGGTTTTACGCATGCAATGCATTTTTTGCAGTCTGCGTCCCGCTTCAAGCGTTGATTCAACCGAGGATCTTCTATGTCAGCTGTTTACTTCGATCTGTCCACAGGTAGCTTCACACAGCACTGGACAGCGGCGGCGCTGGCAAACGACGATTGGTTCCTAGTGCCCTCCATCATTTGGCTACCGCGGCGACGATGTCACAACGACCATTGCCGCAGACCCTCAAACCTTGATGAATGACGGCACGCTGATACCAGACGTGAACGTGGGAACCGCTGGTCCCAATACATTCAGCCGCCGGCGGCGTGACGTACTTCACTGGCGCTAACGCTGCAGGCAATGATGTCGTTGCGCTAAGCGGCTCCGCCACGGCCGATGCACCCAATCGCCTGCCCGGGCGACGCGCGGCCTCTTTGTTATAAAAATGCGTCTACAGCCCTTTCAGATACTGCTCAGACAGCTATCATTTTTATAGTATCAATAGGTGTCTGTCGCATGTATAGGCAGCGGTATTACGAGAAAAACTGCTTGAACAATCCGGATTCGGCTGGGTTACAGTGCTCTGCGCACCCGGAAACTCACCCCAAGCCCAAGCCGTAACGCCCATGACCACCACCCGCTACACCTTCGTTGCCCTGGGCCTTCACTGGCTGCTGGCCATCATGATCGTCGCCTCCTTTGGTGTCGGCACCTACATGGTGGACATGCAGATGTCCCCCTCGCGGCTGAAGCTTTTCAACTATCACAAGTGGGCCGGCGTGACGATCCTGGCACTGTCGGCAGCCCGTTTGCTGTGGCGCTTGTCGCACCGCGCGCCGCCGCTACCCGACACCATGCCCGGCTGGCAGCGTATGGCTTCACACGCCACGCACATGGCCTTGTATGGGTTGTTTTTTGCAGTGCCCCTACTGGGCTGGGCCTACAGCTCGGCTGCAGGCTTTCCCATCGTGTGGATGGGTTTGGTGCCCCTGCCCGACTTTGTGGGCAAAGACCGCGAGCTTGCGGAACTGATCAAACCCTTTCACGGTCTGGCTGCCTGGCTGCTGGCCTCGTTTGTCGTCTTGCATGTTGCAGCGGCGCTGAAACACCACTTCATTGACAAAGATGGTGTCTTAGCTCGCATGTTGCCTTTTTTGAACCGGAGATAAATACTTATGTTGACCCTGCCTCAAGCCGCCATCGCTGTCGTTTTGTCCTGTTGCGCTGTGTATGCGAGCGCCCAGCAAAAACTCATTCCCGAGAAAAGCAGCATTGTTTTTGTCAGCAAACAAATGGGCGTGCCGGTTGACGGCAAGTTCAAGCGGTTTGACGCACAAATTGCGTTTGACCCTAAAAAGCCGGACGCCAGCAAAGTCGGCTTCACCGTAGACCTGACCAGCGCCGACATGGGCAACACCGAAACCGAGCGTGAGTTAAAAAAGCCGGGCTGGTTTGATTCGGCCAAAGTGCCCACGGCCACCTTCCAGTCGGCCAGCGTCAAGACCCTGGGGCCGGGCAAATTTGAATTCACCGGCAAACTCTCGATCAAGAACTTTACCCAAAACGTCGTGGTACCGGTCACGCTGACCCAAAAAGACGGCGTGACGCAGGCCAATGGCAGTTTTGTGCTCAAACGCCTGGATTTCAAAATCGGCGATGGCGAATGGAACGACGCCTCGCTGGTGGCCAATGAAGTCACCGTGCAAATCAAGCTGGCGCTGACCGGCATTCCAGCTATTTAGTTTTACCAACCCAACCTGTAAAGGCAATTTCATGAAACTGACTACTACTTTGGCTGCTGTCGCATCCACTTTTACACTCGCATTTTTCTGTACCGGTGCGTCCGCCCAATCGGCCACCTATTCCATCGACCCCACCCACACCTTCATTACCTGGGAAGCCAAGCACCTGGGCCTGTCCACCAGCCGTGGCCGCTTTGACAAAAAGGCAGGTTCCATCACCATGGACCGCACTGCCAAAACCGGCAACGCTGAGATCACCATCGACATGGCCAGCATCAACACCGGCGTGGCGCCGTTCGATGCCCATTTGAAGCGCGACGATTTCTTTGCCGCAGAGAAATTTCCTGAAGCCAAGTTTGTAGGTAGCGCCTTCAAATTTGATGGTGACAAGCTCACCGAAGTGGCAGGCAACCTGACGATGCGTGGCAAAACCAATCCCGCCGTGCTCAAGTCGACAGGCTTTGGATGCCGCGAGCACCCCATGCTCAAACGCGAAGTGTGCGGCGGCGACTTTGAAACCACCATCACCCGCACCCAGTACGACATGGGTTACGGCGTGCCCGGTATTCCCGACAACATCCGCTTGTTGATCCAGGTTGAAGCCATCAAGCAATAAATGAAACAGTAAATCGCCCGGCTCCCGCCAAGAAAGGCCAACCAGATTTCTGGTTGGCCTTTTTTTATGGTGCAGCCGCAAGCTTGTGTGGCACAACCTCGACGCCACCTGGACACCTCACGCCTGCCACACCCCATACCCCCGCGCACGCAGCGCAATGCCCAGCTCCACTTCCATGGCGCGCGCCGCCTGGTAGGCCATGGGGTTGTGGCGTTCGTACAGTTGGGGCAGCAGGTGCAAGCCCCACTGGCGCACCAAGCTGTTGGCTTGAATGCCAGCTTTGTGTTTGTCAAAGCGCACGTCGGGATCCAACCCGGTCATACCGACATAGACAAAAGGTTTACCCAACTTGTAATCCGGATTGCAGCGGCGAAATCTGGCGTTGTTCCACACTTGATCGGCCAGCTCAATGACATAGACGTGATAGGTGGGCGGGCGGGGCATGCGCAACTGTAGTGGGCCGCTAGAAGCAGGCAATCTGCTACGCTGACCACGTCTCTTTTTACTGCTGTCTCATGCCCCCGTTGAAACCTGTCCAGACAGCCCCGGCTGCCGCCATGCCTCCCGGCCTTGTTGTCTTGCTGCTGGCTTTGCTGCTGGGCTCCCAGCCCATTACTACCGACCTGTACCTGCCTGCCTTGCCCCAGCTCACGGGTGACCTGGCGGGCAGCGTCACACAGGCACAACTCACGCTCACTGCGCTGCTGCTGTGCTTTGGCATCTCACAACTGTTTTGGGGCCCGCTGTCAGACCGGTTTGGCCGTAAACCTGTTTTGCTGTGCGGCCTTTCGCTATACAGCGCAGCGGCCATCGGCAACACGCTCGCTCCCACCTTTGAATGGTTGATTGCCACCCGCGCCGTGCAAGGCGCGGCCATGGGTGCTGCGGTGATGTGTGCCCGCGCCATCGTGCGCGACTTGTACGAGCCCTCGCAGGGCGCGCGGGTGATGGCGCAAGCGCTGGGGGGCTTGGGCGTGATTGCCTGCCTGAGCCCTCTGCTGGGCGGGCTGTTGGCTTCGTGGGTGGGCTGGCGCTGGGCTTTGTCGGTGTTGGTGGTGTTTGGTGTGGCCGTGCTGGCGCTGCTGGCGTGGCGATTTGAAGAGACGGTGAGGCAACCCACGCCTTTGAGCCTGCCCCGGCTGGCGCGCAACTGGGGCTACATTGCCCGCCACCCCACATTTCTGGCCTGGGCGGGGCTGCTTTCGGCCAGTTATGCAGGGCTTTTCACGTTCCTGGCGGCTTCATCATTTGCTTTTTTGCAGGTGTACGGTTTTTCCAAACCGCTGTATGGCCTGGCCATGGCAAGCGCTTCGCTGGCTTACATCGCAGGCACGTTTTTGTGCCGCCGACTGCTGCCACGCGTAGGGCTGGCAGGCGCGGTGAAGGTGGCGGGCTTTTTGAGCCTGGGCGGCGGCACCGCCATGGGTGTGCTGGCCCTGGCAGGGGTGAACACCTGGTGGGCGTTTTTGCTGCCGCACTATTTATTCATGTTGGGCCACGGCATTCACCAGCCCTGCACACAAACCGGCGCCATTGC
>JAYUXO010000257.1:0-3781 GCA_043753505.1 Comamonadaceae bacterium | reverse complement strand
ACGGATGCTATGGCATTGCGTTTTCTCGCGCAACGAGCGTATTTGGGTGCGGATGGTGGACTCGGCCACGCCGTGGGCGACCGCAATGTCGGGAATTTTCTGGCCTTTGCACAGCCCTCGAAGCAGGCATTCTTCGGCTTGGCTCAGGCTGTGCTCTCGGGCAAAAAAGGTCAGCGCCAGGTTGGGCGTGGCACTTTGACGCCCCAGCATGACCAGCACCGACGCGGCTTGCCCTTCAAACCGCTGAAACAGCGGCACACAAGCCACTGGCAGGCTTTCACCATTACGGCGCAAGGTAAGCATTTGCCGCAAGCCTTGGGTGGCACCCTGAATGCCGCGCAGCAGTTGGGCGTTGACCTCCTCGGGAAGTTGGTCAAGCGCTTGCAGTTGGCCTTGCGGCGCGCCGTGCGCCGCGGCTCTGGCTTGATCGCCCGTTTGAACCAGGCAGAGGAACTGCCCGCGCGCCAGCTCATGGCGGGCCAGGTGGTTGGCATGTTGAATGAGGCCGTTGCCGTCCACCAAAATCAGCCCATCGTCGATCTCATTGATCTCATCGAGCACGCGCCACAGCGAGTCGGCGTGGATGCCGGGCTGCGTCCCGGGCGTTTGTGGCCCAAATCCGCTGGAATAGTCGGGTTCTATCGGGGTCGCGTCGTACATGGCGGGCCTTTGTAATGCATCGCACACCGGCGTGATGTGTAAAAGCAGCCTAAAAAGACCGTTTCATTTTGTAAGCCGCGCCAGTACCCAAAAAAGTGTGACCCATTACCTTTTCCGCGAAGTCAAGTCGGCGCCTTGACCGGCCACAGCACCGACGCAATAGCTACCACCATCAAGCCCACCGCCGCAAAGTCTTGCCAGTGCAGCACCTCGCCCAGCCAGAGCGCGCCGGTGGCCACGCCGAGCACGGGAATCATCATCACGCTGAGCGTGGAAGCCACAGGCGGCAGGCTGCGCGCCAGGTAGAACCAGGCAGCGTGGGCAAAGCCAAACACCAGCACCGCGTTGTAGAAGATGCCAAACCAGGTGGCATTGCCGGGCATGCGCCACTGCGATTGCTCAAAGCCTGTGGCCAGCGCGGTCATCACAAAAGCGGTGAGCACCGTCATCCAGAACGACAAAGTCAGCGTGGGCACCGGCAGCCGGGTGCGGCGCAGCAGTTGCGTGCCCAGCGCCCAGGTGGCGGCGGCGACCAGCGCCAGGGCCACACCGGCGGGGTTGCCCGCCAGGTTTGACAGTTCGTGCCAGAGCAGCAGCGCCACGCCCAGCGCTGCGGCGCTCACACCCAGCCAGCCGCGCCGTGACATGACGGCCTGGAACAACAACACACCAATCACCGCCGAAAAAATCGGCATGGTGTAGCCAAGAATCGCTGCGCGTCCGCTAGACAGGTACTTGACGGCCAGGATGATGCAGCCGTGCCAGATAAACATATTGGTAGCCGCCAGCCAGAGTAGCTCGGGCCAATGCTTTCGGGGCAGGGCAAAAGGCACTTTCATCACCACCAGCGCCAGCCACAGCACGGGCAAACCCAGCCAGATTGACAGCGCGCGAAAGCTCAAAGGCGGGTAGTCGGCCACGGCCAGCTTCATCACGGGCCAGTTCAGGCCCCAGACAACGGTAAGCAGCACCAGCAGGATGAGTTGCTGGCGGGAAAGGGCGTGGTGGTTTTGCATCGGGTGATTGTCACCATGCCCGTTGCGTTCATTCGGGGGCAAGGACGCAGAAATCACAGAGGTTATGCAGAGGCCGTAAAACAGGAACGAGGCCAACCCCGGTTTTGCACAAGTCCTGAAACCTCTTTTCTGCGACTTCTGCGTACCTTCTGCGATTTCTGCGTGCGGCATCCGGCATCCGGCATCCGCCTTCAAGCCGCGGGGGATTCAAGACGGACAGGAAACGCGCGTCGCTTCCTTAAAATCCCGCATGACCTTCCTGAACATGCTGGCCGCTGCCCAGCACCAAAACCGCTCGATGCTGTGTGTGGGCCTTGACCCAGAACCCGGCCGCTTCCCCGGTGCGCTCAAAGGTGACGCCAACAAGATTTACGACTTTTGCGCACGTTTGGTCGATGCCACAGCCGATGTGGTGATTGCCTTCAAACCGCAGATCGCCTACTTCGCCGCGCACCGGGCCGAGGGCCAGCTGGAGCGGCTGATGGAGCACATACGACGCATGGCACCGGGCGTGCCCATCATTCTGGATGCCAAGCGTGGCGACATTGGCTCCACCGCCCAGCAATACGCCAAGGAAGCATTTGAGCGCTATGGTGCCGACGCGGTGACCCTGTCGCCCTTTATGGGTTTTGACTCGGTGCAGCCCTACCTGACGCATGCTGACAAAGGCGCTTTTTTGCTGTGCCGCACCTCCAACCCCGGCGGTGACGATTTGCAGAACCAGCGCCTGCAATCAGTGGACGGCCAACCCTTGCTGTATGAGCATGTGGCCCGCCTGGCGCAAGGCCCGTGGAATCTGAATGGACAACTCGGCCTGGTGGTGGGCGCCACGTATCCGGCTGAGATTGAGCGGGTGCGCGTGGTGGCACCCCACATGCCGCTCTTGATTCCCGGCGTGGGCGCACAGGGCGGCGACGCCGTGGCCACGGTGCGCGCGGGATGGCGGCCGGGCTCGCCCATCATCGTGAACTCGTCGCGGGCGATTTTGTATGCGTCCAGTGGCGATGATTTTGCCGACGCGGCGCGGCGCGAAGCCATCAAGACGCGGGATATGCTGGAAGCGGCTAAAGGGCCGATTTAAAGCAAAAAGTGACTTCGGCCCTTGTAGAAACTGCTCAAGCAGCTATTGATTAAATAGCAAACTAAGCTCTGCAAGGGCCGAGCACCTTGTCGCCCAGCGCCACTTGCAGCTCACCCAGTCGTCCACGCAGTGCCTCGTCCACCAGCGGCAGGCGCAGCACCTGACCGCGCTGCTCGCGCCGCTCTTGCAGCACGCGGGCGGTGCGCACACCGCGTTGCACGAGAGCGTCCAGGCGCTGGTTGGCTGCGCCGGAGCTGGCGAAACTCCCTAGCGACAACCCGGGGCCCGGCGGCGTTGTGTTGGCGACTTCAAACGTCACGTTGATCTGGCGCAGCTCCGTCTGTTTTTTGCTCAGCACATCGGGCGCGGTGTAAGGGCCCATATAGACCATCCACCGGGCGCTTTCGTTGACGGGCTCCAGTACCCAACTGCCGCTGGGCAGGGCCTCCAGGCGGGCACGCAGTGCAGTGGTCTGGGCCTCATCGAGTATCGGGGATTGCAGGCACTCGGTGGCTGTGGCAGCGACGGGGGCGCTGGCAAGCGTTTCGTCACGCGTCCTCTGAGCGTCCGGCGCACTCTGCAGGCGCAGGCTTTCGGGGCGGATCTGCTGCTGCATGCGCTGGGGTTCCGTCCGCTGAATGGGGGCATAACCCAGCTCGCTCAGCAGGCCCTGCGTCCAGGCAAAGTACAGGCCATTGGCCAGAACAATTAACAAAACTAGCCGACGCAGCATGGGTGGGCGCTCACAGGTGGTTTGACGACAACGCGGGCTGCACACTGATTTCTGCGCTGGTGACCGACTGCATGCCGCGTGCGGTGTGCACCAGCAGCGCACCGCTGTCGCTCACGCCATGCGCCGTCCCCTGCGTGCCGTCAGACAGCACCACCGCCCGGTCACGCAGGGCGTCGCGGGCATTGAAGCGGGCCTGAAACGGTGCAAACCCGGCTAGGGCAAAAGCGGCCACTGCCGCAGCCAGGGGTTCGGCCAGCAGCAGCAAGGCCGCATGCGCATCGACGCCGGGTA
>JAYUXO010000256.1:0-3782 GCA_043753505.1 Comamonadaceae bacterium | reverse complement strand
TGGCCAACGCAACAGCGTGTTGACCGGCGCTACTGCGTCATTGCGCTGAGGCCGCACGCTGCAAGCGATCCAGCACGCCGTGCCAGGCCGGACAGTCGGGCGGGGTTTCCACCCAGATCAAGCGCGCGCCCTGTGCATCAAATTCATGCAGCACGGCAAACAGTTGTTGTGCGCAGGCCAGCGCGTCGTCGGGCATGCGTCGGCGGATGATGCGCTCGCTGTTTGTGCGAAGCACCACGCGGGCATAGATGGCGATGTGGGCTGCGTCTGGCCCCAGCAGGTCCAGCCCGGTCTGCAGGGCTTTGGCGTCCATCAGCCGCAGCCTGGCTTGCGGAGCGTAGTGGGCCGCCAAGGTGCCACTGGCGCGGGGCGCCGTGGCTTGCAGGTTGTCAGTCAGCGCCAGGCCGCAGGCCGCTTCAATTTGGGCAACGGTGAGCGTGCCAGGGCGCAGCAGCACCGGTGCACCGCGCGTGCAGTCGACGATGGTGGACTCAATGCCCACCTCGCACAGCCCACCGTCCAGCACCATCAGCGCATGGCCCAGGTCCGTCTGCACATGGGCGGCGCTGGTGGGGCTCAAGCGACCAAAGCGGTTGGCACTTGGTGCGGCCAGGCCCAGCACCGGCGGCGTTTGCTGGGCACAAGCTTGCAGCAGGGCCTGCGCCATCGGGTGGCTGGGGCAGCGCAGGCCCACGGTAGGCTGGCCGCCAGCTGCGGCATTGGCTACACCCGCGCGACGCGGCACGATGACGGTGAGCGGGCCGGGCCAGAAGGCCTGCATCAGCGCTTGCGCAAATGGCGGCACGCTGGCGGCGAAGTGCCCGGCAAGGCCTGCATGGGCGATGTGCACGATCAGCGGGTGGTTGCTGGGGCGGCCTTTGGCGGCAAAGATCTGGGCTACCGCCTCGTCGCTTGCTGCGTCTGCACCCAGGCCGTAGACGGTCTCCGTGGGAAAAGCGACCAGCTGCCCCGCGGCTAGGGCCTCGGCGGCTTGGGCAATTGACGCGGGGGCTTTTCCGTCCAGCAGCATGGCTACCAGGGCCTACCAGGGCGCAACGCCGAGAATATCCGCCGCCTGCTGCGTGGTGGCTTGCACGCCAGAAACATCAGGCCCGGTGAAGGTCAGGTGCCCCATCTTGCGGCCCACACGCGGCTGGCTTTTGCCGTACAGGTGCAGGTGCGCGCCGGGCAGCGCCAGCACCGCAGGCCACGGGGGCTCGACCGGTGTTGTGCCGTGGACCAACCACAAATCGCCCAGCAGGTTGAGCATGATGGCCGGGCTGTGCTGGCGTGGCTGCACCAGTGGCAGTCCCGCCAGCGTGCGCACTTGCAGGTCGAACTGCGAGAGATCGCAAGCGTCCAGTGTGTAGTGGCCGCTGTTGTGCGGACGGGGGGCCATTTCGTTGACCACCAACGGCCCCAGCGCCACAGCCTGCGGGCTGCCGGGCTCCAGCACGAAGAACTCCACGCACAACACACCCACATAGCTCAATTTATTTGCTATAAAACAAGTAGCTGCTTGAGCAGCATCTACAAGGGCTGATGGCAGATTTGACTCATAAACCTCTGTGACAGCCAGAATGCCATCGCGGTGCAGGTTGCGCTGCACCGGGAAGCTCACAACGGTGCCGTCAGCACCCCGCGCCACGATCACCGAGCACTCACTGGCCAGCGGCAGCAGTTGCTCCAGCACGCAGGGCACTTGCGTCATCGCTTGCCACGCGGCAGCCAGCCCGTCAGCCGTCGCCACGCGCGCCTGGCCTTTGCCGTCGTAGCCCATGCGGGCGGTTTTCAAAATGCCGGGGAGCAAACTGGCGGGCACGGCGGCCAGGTCTTGCGGCGTTTGAATCACCGCATACGGAGCCAGCGGCACGCCGCAGCGCACAAAGTGCGCTTTCTCGGCTATGCGGTCCTGCGCAATCGCCACCGCCGCCGCACCCGGCGCCACCGTGCACCGTGCCGCCAGCGTTTGCAGCGCCGGAGCCGGCACGTTTTCAAACTCGGTGGTCACCGCTGCGCACACGTCGGCCAGCTGCGCCAGCCCTTGGGCTTCGTCGTATCCGGTTTGAATGTGGTGGTGACTGACCAGACCCGCCGGGCTTTGCGGGTCAGCGTCCAGCACCGCCGTACGAAAACCCATTTGCTGCGCGGCATGCACAAACATACGCCCCAGTTGGCCGCCGCCCATCACGCCCAGCGTGATTTCTGTTTTAACGCCCTCTCCCCCTGAAAGAGGGCGGGGGTGAGGGCCGCGCACCACATCCTTCATTGCCGGCAAATCACCCGTCATACCGCCCCCACCGGCAACGTCATCCCCCGCGCCGCCTGTGTCTGCGCCGCACGAAACGCCTCCAGTTTGGCCAGCAGCCCCGCGTCGCGCAACGCCAACAGGGCCACGGCAAACAGCGCCGCATTCGCCGCGCCCGCATTCCCAATGGCAAACGTAGCCACCGGAATGCCCTTGGGCATCTGCACGATGCTGTGCAGCGAATCCACGCCCTGCAAGTGGCGACTTGCTACCGGCACGCCCAGCACCGGCACCGTGGTTTTAGCCGCCAGCATGCCCGGCAAATGTGCGGCACCGCCCGCCCCGGCAATGATGGCTTGCAGCCCACGCGCAGCCGCGCTGGCGGCGTAAGCAAACATATCGTCAGGCATGCGGTGGGCCGACAGCACCTGCGATTCAAACGGCACGCCAAATTCCTGGAGAATCAGCGTGGCATGCTGCATCGTTTCCCAGTCGGAACTGGAGCCCATCACGACCCCGACGACGACGCTTGGTTGTTTTGTAGTCATAAGCCCCCAATTTTACGGTTCCTGTTGCGGCAACCCGTCCTTGAACAACTCCCAGACCAACCCCTTGAACCACCCCTAGAAAAGAGCCCGCCTATGTTGAACGTGACGATGGAAAACTTTGAGTTGGAGGTGATTGCCGATTCCTCCAACCAACCCGTGCTGGTGGACTTTTGGGCGCCGTGGTGCGGCCCCTGCAAAGTGATTGGCCCGCTGCTGGAAAAGCTGGAAACCGCGTATGAAGGCCGCTTCAAGCTGGTGAAAATCGACTCTGACCAGGAGCAGCAACTGAGCGCTGCCTTCGGCATTCGCAGCATTCCCACCTGTATTTTGTTGATCGACGGCAAGCCGGTGGATGGTTTTCAAGGCGCGTTGCCCGAGGGGCAAATCAAGGCGTTTCTGGATAAAAACTTGCCGCCTGCACCTCAGCCTGAAGAAGAACTGTTACCCGCCGAACCCGAAGCGCTCGACCCGCAAGCCGAGCTTGAAAAACTGCAACACGCCGTGGCCACAGACCCCGCCAACGACGACGCCCGCTTTGAGTACGTCAAGCGCCTTCTGCAAGACGGCCAGGTGCCCCAGGCCCGCACCGCCTTCGCGCCCGTGGCCAATAAAACGGGCCTGGTGCGGCGTTTGTACGCACTGGAGCGCTGGTTAAATGCTATTGAATTCATAGCTGCCCGAGCAGATTCTGAAAGGGTTGTTGCGGTATTTGATTCAAAAATAGCCCTGAACAAGCGCGATTTCGAAACCCGCTACGACAAAGCCCGCCTGCTCATCGCAGCGCAGCAGTGGACCGACGCGATGGACGAGTTGCTCGAAATCCTGATGCGCGACAAAGCCTGGAACGAAGACCTGGCCCGCAAAACCTACGTTGCTGTGCTGGATTTGATCGAGCCTGCCAAACCCAAGGTCGCCGATGGCCAGATTCCGCCCGATGACCCGGTCGTGGCCACGTATCGCAGGCGTTTGTCGAGTGTGGTTTTGAG
>JAYUXO010000255.1:0-9288 GCA_043753505.1 Comamonadaceae bacterium | reverse complement strand
GCATTTCGCCGCATTTGTCCAGGTGGTGCAGGTAGGCGCGCGAGAAACCACCTGATATCGATCCACCGGCCACCGTGCCATCGGGCAGTGTGGTGCCCTGGCACGCATGACAAGTGCAAGTTGGGTCTAGCGGGCCGCAGTCGCTGCGGTGTTTGGCGTTGCGGATTTTTAAATCGCCAAAGCGGGTGAACAGGGTGCCGTTGCGGGCGTTGCGGGTGGGCATCACGCAGTCAAACATGTCCACGCCCTGGGCCACGCCTTCCACCAGGTCTTCGGGCGTGCCCACGCCCATCAGGTAGCGCGGCTTGTTCGCGGGCAGGCGGTGCGGGGTGTGGGCCATGATGCGCAGCATTTCGTCTTTGGGCTCGCCCACGCTCACGCCGCCCACTGCATAGCCGGGAAAGTCCATCGTCACCAGTGCATCCAGTGACTCCTGGCGAAGGTTTTCAAACATGCCGCCTTGCACGATGCCGAATAGCGCGTTGGGGTTTTGTAGCCTGGCAAATTCGTCTTTGCAACGCTGCGCCCAGCGCAGGCTTAACGCCATCGACGCGCGGGCTTCGGGTTCGGTGGTGATGTGGCCTTTCACGTCATAGGGCGTGCACTCGTCAAACTGCATCACGATGTCGCTGTTCAGCGTGGTTTGAATCTGCATGCTCACTTCGGGCGTGAGGAAGAGCTTGTCGCCGTTGACAGGAGAAGAAAAGCGCACGCCCTCTTCGCTGATCTTGCGCATCTCACCCAGGCTCCACACCTGAAAACCGCCTGAATCCGTCAGGATGGGTTTGTGCCAGTTTTCAAAACCATGCAGCCCACCAAATTGCGCCATCACGTCCAGCCCGGGGCGCATCCACAGGTGAAAGGTGTTGCCCAAAATGATCTGCGCGCCCATCTCATGCAGGCTGCGCGGCATCACGCCTTTGACCGTGCCGTAAGTGCCCACGGGCATGAAAATGGGCGTCTGGACGAGGCCGTGGTTCAGCGTGAGGGTGCCACGGCGGGCGTGGGAGGTGGGGTCGGCGGACAAAAGTTGGAAGTTGAGCATAATAATTTTCTTGAAATTGACAAACGCTTTACTTTTGTCTTTGCTTTACTATCAAGCTTTGTCAAGGAGCTCTTTATGCACGCTGAAGCGATTGTTTCCAGTAAGGGACAGGTCACCTTGCCATCCGCCATGCGCAACAAGCTGGGCATCAAGCCAGGATCGCACATTCGATTTGAAGTGCGCGGTCAGGAATTGATCGTGAAACCTGAATTGCCTATGAGCGCTTACCGCGGTATTTTGGCAGGCTACGACTTGGGCAATATTGAGCTAGAGAAAGAGCCGGATCGGGAGTTTGAATGAACGTGGTCGATTCATCCGGGTGGATTGAGTACCTGCAAGACACGCCTCGAGCCGACTTGTTTGCACCAGCGATCGAGCAGCGACACCACCTCCTGGTGCCCACCATCGCACTATTTGAAGTCCATAAAATTCTTAGCCGCGCCCTGCCCGACGAGCTGGTTGAAAAATGCCTGACGGTCATGCGCCTGGGCAAGGTGCTGGACTTGACAGATGCCCGCGCCATCGCGGCGGCTAAAGTTTCAAAGGCGTACCGCTTGGCACTGGCCGATGCCGCGATGTACAGCATGGCCCTAGAGCACAAAGCCACGTTCTGGACGCAAGACGTGGACTACGACGGCCTGTCCGGCGTGAGTTATTTCCCCAAACCCGCTCTTTCCAGCAGCATCGCATCTCCATAACTGAAAAACCGGTACCGCTGCGCAATCGCGTAGCGGTACAGGCCCATCACGTGGGCATGCCCGGCAAAGGCGCTGATCAGCATCATCAGGGTGGATTTGGGCAGGTGAAAGTTGGTGATCATCAAATCGACCACGCGAAATTCAAAGCCGGGGCGGATGAAGATTTGGGTGTCCTGACCCTCTAACTCTGGTGTTGCAGGTGCTTCACGTGCTGAATCGCCCGAGACATCACCACTCAAAGCCCAACTTTCCAGCGAGCGCACGCTGGTGGTGCCCACGGCCACCACGCGGCCGCCGCGCTGGCGGCAGCGTGCAATGGCTTGCTGGGTGGCTTGGGGCACGTGGTACCACTCGCTGTGCATGCGGTGCGCGTCCAGGTTGTCGGTTTTCACAGGAGAAAAGGTGCCGGCGCCCACATGCAGGGTGACGCTGGCGCGCTGCACACCGCGTGCTTCCAGCTCTACCAGCACGGCTTCGTCAAAGTGCAGCGCAGCGGTGGGCGCGGCGATGGCGCCGGGGTGGCGGGCGAACACGGTCTGGTAACGGGCTTCGTCCTCTGCTGTGTCGGTGTGGGTGATATACGGCGGCAAAGGCACATGTCCGTGGCGCTGCATCAGCAGATAGGCATCGCCGCTGAAGCGAAAGTGAAATAAGGTGCCGTTCGCATCAGGCCACCGACCCAACAGGGTAGCGGTGAAGCCGCCCACCATGTGCAAAGTTGCGCCCACAGCGGGCTTTTTGCTCGCCTTCATGTGCGCTACCACTTCAAAAGCCGGGCCATCGTGGGCTAGCACCCGCTCCACCAATAGCTCTACCTTGCCACCACTGGCCTTTTCGCCAAACAGCCGGGCTTTAATGACCTGCGTGTCGTTAAACACCAGCAAGTCACCGGCTCGCAACAGCTCGGGCAGCTCGCGAAAAATGTGATCGACCGGTTGCGGCCCGGTGCCGTCCAGCAGGCGTGAGGCGCTGCGCTCCTGCGCGGGGTATTGGGCGATCAAATCTTCGGGGAGGCTGAAGTCAAAATCGGCGAGGGTGTAGGCGTGTGGGGGGGTGGGGGTATTCACAGGTCAAAATTGTCCCATGCCCCGAACCCCTGTTGCGTCGCCCTCGGCTGAGGTCAGCCCCGTGAAGCGCTCGCCATCGCAAACGCTCACGGCTCCCCAGAAGGCCTTGCGCAAACTGAACCTGGTGCGCAACATTGACCTGGCCCTGCACCTGCCATTGCGCTACGAAGATGAAACCCGCATCACCCGCTTGCGGGATGCACGCGACGGCCAGACGGTGCAGATCGAGGCGCAGGTCACGCACAGCGAGGTCACGTTTCGCCCGCGCCGCCAGCTGCTGGTGACGGTGGACGATGGGTCGGACACCTGCATGCTGCGGTTTTTCAATTTCTACCCCTCACAGCAAAAAACCTTGAGCGAAGGCGCGCGCATTCGGGCGCGCGGCGAACTGCGCGGGGGGGTTGCAGGCTGGCACATGCTGCACCCGGTTTTTCGATTGGCAGGCGGGGAACTGCCGCAAGCGCTCACGCCGATTTACCCCACGGTGGCCGGGCTGCCTCAGCCCTATTTGCGGCGGGTGGTGCTGGCGGGCTTGGGGCGGGCGGATCTGGCGGAGACGCTGCCGAACCTGGACTTGCTCCCCGTGCACGGTAGCGAGCCAGACCCGTTTTCAAGCCAAATCGCCCATCAGCCCAGGTATACATTGCTGGAGGCGCTATCATTTTTGCATCAGCCCACGCCCGACGTGGCCATGGCCACACTTGAGGACCGCAGCCACCCCGCGTGGCAGCGCCTGAAAGCCGAGGAGTTGCTGGCGCAGCAACTGTCGCAACTGCAAAGCCGCCGCGAACGCGATGCACTGCAGGCCCCTTTACTCGTCGCCCCAGAACCAGCTGCTTTGCCCCATCAATTGCTGGCCGCGCTGCCTTTCGGCTTGACTGCAGCGCAACACCGCGTGAGCCGGGACATTGCGCACAACATGGCGCAGCGCATCCCCATGCACCGCCTGCTGCAAGGCGATGTGGGCTCAGGCAAAACCGTGGTGGCCGCGCTGGCGGCGGCCATCTGCATTGAGTCGGGCCACCAGTGTGCGTTGATGGTGCCCACTGAAATTCTGGCCGAGCAGCACTTTCGCAAATTGATTGGCTGGTTAGAGCCGCTGCTCGAGCCGCGCAACATCCGTATTGCCTGGCTCACCGGCAGCCAGAAAAAGAAAGAGCGTACTGCCATGCTGGCGCTGATTGCGAGCGGCGAAGCGGGGCTGGTGGTGGGCACGCATGCGGTGATTCAAGATAGCGTGGTGTTTAAAAACCTGGCGCTGGCCATCATTGACGAGCAGCACCGCTTTGGTGTGCAGCAGCGCCTGGCGCTGCGCGAAAAAATGCGCGTGCCGGGGCAGGAGCCGCATCTTTTAATGATGACCGCCACGCCCATCCCGCGCACCTTGGCGATGAGCTACTACGCCGATCTGGACGTGTCCACCATCGACGAGCTGCCCCCCGGCCGCACCCCCATCGTCACCAAGTTGGTGTCCAACGAGCGGCGCGATGAGGTGGTCGCGCGCATTCGCACGCAACTGGCGAAGGGTCGGCAGGTCTACTGGGTGTGCCCGCTGATTGAAGAAAGCGAAACGCTGGACTTGACCAACGCCACCGAAACACACGCGGCCTTGAGTAAGGCGTTGTCTGGCCAAGCTGTAAATGACGCACGCGAAGTTGGAAATGACGCAAGCGAAATTGGAAATGACGCAAGCGTCATGGTCGGCCTGCTGCACTCACGGATGCCACCTGCCGAGAAAAAAGCCGTCATGTCGCTGTTTGTCAGCGGCCACATGCAGGTGCTGGTCAGCACCACCGTGATTGAAGTCGGTGTGGACGTGCCCAACGCCAGCCTCATGGTGATTGAGCACGCCGAGCGCTTTGGCTTGTCCCAGTTGCACCAGCTGCGCGGGCGCGTGGGGCGCGGCGCGGCAGCGTCGGCCTGCATCTTGTTGTTTGGCACGCCCGAGGGCGGGCGGTTGGGCGATGTGGCCAAAGCTCGCCTGAAAGCCATGGTGGAGACCCAAGACGGTTTCGAAATCGCCCGACGCGACCTGGACATACGCGGTCCCGGAGAGTTTCTGGGTGCACGCCAGTCGGGCGCGGCGCTGCTGCGATTTGCCGACCTGGCCACCGACGGCGACCTGCTGGATTGGGCCAAAGCCCTAGCCCCACGCATGCTGGACGAGCACCCTGATTTGGCGGAGCGGCATCTGGACAGATGGCTGGGCGGGCGGGTGGCGTATTTGAAGGCTTGAACTGACTACTGCATTCACCTTACAATCACAGCCACTTGTAAGGCGGAACGAATCATGCTCATCACCATCACCTCCAAACGCCAGGTCACCTTCCCAGCCCACGTGTTGAACACGCTGGGTGCCAAGCCCGGCGATCAGCTGGAGCTGCAACCCAGCCCGGATGGTTTTTTGATCAAGCACCGAAGGGTGGACACCAGTCGTTTGGCACCGCTGAGGGGTAAGTTAAAAGAAAACATACCGGCCTTCGATATTCAGGCATTCCGCAAGCAGCCCCATGACCGATCGCTGCGGGATTGATACCTCCATCCTGGTGCGTCTGACCATCGGGCAGCCTGAAGCGGACTTCACCAAAACCGCGGCAGTTCTTACCCACATGGTTGAACGCGAGCATCGCCAGCTTTTCGCCAGCAACCTGGTGATCGGCGAGGCCTACGTCGCGTTGCAACACCACTTTAGTGTGAGCAAGCTTGCCGCCAAAAGCGCACTGCGCAGTGTGTTGACTAGTGGCTTGGTTTCGCCGTTGGGTGGCCAGGATGTGCTGGACGCGCTCGCCGCTACCCGCGGGTGCGGCTTGTTTGACCGCTTGATTGCCTTGCAATACGGCGCAGACGAGATGACCACACTCACGTTGGATCGCAAGATGGCCAGTTTGCCCAACGTCACCCGCCTGGCAGCAGTTGTCTGACCTGGATCGACCCAAGCCCATGACCCTGACCGAACTCAAATACATCGTCGCTGTCGCCCGCGAAAAGCATTTTGGCAAGGCGGCGGATGCCTGCTTTGTCTCGCAGCCCACCCTTAGCGTGGCAGTGAAAAAGCTGGAAGATGAGCTGGATGTGAAGCTGTTTGAGCGAAGCGCGAACGAGGTGACGATTACGGCTTTGGGCGAGGCCATCGTGCGGCAAGCGCAAAGCGTGCTGGAGCAGGCCGCTGCCATCAAAGAGATTGCCAAGCGCGGCAAAGACCCGCTGGCCGGGCCTTTGATTTTGGGCATCATCTACACCATTGGCCCCTACTTACTGCCTGACCTGGTGCGCCAGACCATCGCCCGCACGCCGCAAATGCCGCTGATGCTGCAGGAAAACTTCACCGTGAAACTGCTGGACATGTTGCGCACCGGCGAGATTGACTGCGCCATATTGGCCGAGCCTTTTCCCGACACCGGACTGGCCATGGCTGCGCTGTACGACGAACCCTTTTTGGCCGCCGTGCCCAGCACCCACCCATTGGCGGTACAAAAAAGCGTGACCACCGAGCAATTGAAAAACGAAACCATGCTGCTGCTGGGTAATGGCCACTGTTTTCGCGACCATGTGCTGGAGGTATGCCCCGAATTCGCCCGCTTTTCCAGCCCTGCCGAAGGCAGCCGTAAAGGCTTGGAGGGCATCCGTAAAAGTTTTGAAGGCAGCTCGCTGGAAACCATCAAACACATGGTGGCCGCAGGCATGGGCATTACGTTGGTGCCGCGTTTGTCGGTGCCCAAGGGCGCGCTGGACACGAAGGGCAAGCGCCGACGCGATGACGATGCTTTTGTGAAATACCTTCCCATCGAAGATGACAACGCACCTCCACCCACCCGCCGCGTGGTGTTGGCTTGGCGACGCAGTTTCACGCGGTATGAGGCGATTGCGGAACTGCGCAACGCGATTTATGCGTGTGAGCTGCCGGGGGTAGCGCGGCTGTCGTGACTTGATGCGCTGTATTCAACGCAAAGGACGCAAAGGACGCAAAGATTTCGCAAAGTACGCAAAAAAAATGGCCAACGCTTCTTATCTATTCGGATGTTCTCTTTGCGTCTTTTGCGTAACCTTTGCGCTCTTTGCGTTCAAAATTTTTAACCCAGCTACCTAACCTCACGAGCCACCATGTCCAAAAAGTTCAAATCCTCTGACACGCCCCCCATCAATATTGGCATCTCCGAAAAAGACCGCGCCGCCATCGCCAAAGGCCTGTCGCGCCTGCTAGCCGACACCTACACGCTGTACCTGACCACGCACAACTTTCACTGGAACGTCACCGGCCCGATGTTCAACACACTGCACACCATGTTCATGGTGCAGTACACCGAACTGTGGAATGCGGTGGACCCGGTGGCTGAGCGCATTCGGGCGCTGGGCCACATTGCGCCCGGCTCTTATGCCCAGTTTGGCAAGCTCACCAGCCTGCCCGATGCGCCTGAGCAGCCACCTAAGGCGCTGGAGATGGTGCGCATGCTGATGCAAGGCCACGAGGCTGTGGCCCGCACGGCGCGCGAGCTGTTTCCGTTGGCCGATCAGGCGCACGACGAACCCACTGCCGACCTGCTGACCCAGCGGCTGACGGTGCATGAGCAGACCGCCTGGATGCTGCGTGCTCTGTTGGAAGAATGACCTTTCTGATGAAGGATGACCTGGCTGCTAGGTCCCTTAAACAGCCTGGATGACAGACGACGTAGGCATTGCCGCAATGCGCATGTGCCTCGTTCTCTCAAGTCATCTGTCATTGAAGCCGCAGGCGAAGTCATCCCGTCATCGGCTTTTGTACCCATCCATTGCCATGCATAAGCTCAAGCTTTATCTCGACCTCATCCGCTTCAACCGCCCCGCCGGGTGGCTGCTGCTGCTATGGCCCACGCTGAGCGCCTTGTGGATCGCCTCGCACGGCTTTCCCGGCTGGCATCTGCTGATCGTGTTCACGCTGGGCACCATCCTCATGCGCAGCGCCGGTTGCTGCATCAACGATGTGGCCGACCGGGACTTTGACAAGCACGTCAAACGCACCGCCGGGCGTCCGGTCACCTCGGGCAAAGTCTCCGTCAAAGAGGCGCTTACCGTGGGCGCCGTGCTGGCCGCTACGGCCTTTGCCCTGGTGCTGACCACCAACGCCTCCACCATCGCCTGGTCCTTCGCCGCGCTAGCCATCGCCATCGCTTACCCCTACGCCAAACGCTTCGTCGCCATGCCCCAGGCTGTACTGGGCGTGGCCTTCAGTTTGGGTATTCCGATGGCGTTTGCGGCGGTGCAATCGCGCGTGCCAGATTTGGCTTGGCTGTTGCTCGTCGGTAACCTGTTCTGGGTACTAGCCTATGACACTGAATACGCCATGGTTGATCGCGACGACGACTTGAAAATCGGCATTCGCACCTCGGCCATCACGCTGGGGCGGTTTGATGTGGCGTTTGTGATGGCGTGTTACCTGATTTACGCGGTCATTTGGGGTTGGATGCTGTTCCAGCTCGCACCACAATTCATATATGTAGTTGTATTCGCCGTGGTTCTTATCCAAGTGCTTTGGCATTACAGCTTGATCAGACACCGTCAACGCGAATCGTGTTTCAAAGCTTTTCGCTTGAACCATTGGATTGGTTTGACGTTTTTCGCTTGCGTGGTTGCTGGTTTGTAAATGCCAAGACATCTAAGGAAACTCTGCAAAACCTCCCCCACCCTGCCAACGCTACCCGCGCCTGAGGCGTTACAGGCCGATGCAACAACAAACCCTCAGCGGCAACGCATTCCAAAGCACCCGCTACGCCACGCGCAAGCGAATCTTTCTTGACGAAATGAACTGCGTCGTACCCTGGGATTCCTTGCTGGCCTTGATAGCGCCCCATGCTCCGGCTGCTGACAAACCCAAGGGTGGCCGCCCACCAATCGCGCTGGCCACCATGCTGCGCATCCACTTCATGCAGCAATGGTTTGGACTGTCTGACCCCGCCATGCAAGAGGCCTTGCATGACGTACCCCTGTACCGCGAGTTTGCTGGCATCGAACTGGGCGATGACCGCCTGCCTGATGAGACCACCATCCTGCGGTTTCGCCACTTGCTGCAAAAACACAAGCTGGCCGAACAGATCTTTGCCAGCGTCAGCCAGCACCTGAAGGATCGTGGCCTGACCCTGCGCGAGGGCACCATCGTGGATGCCACGCTGATCGCAGCGGCGCCGTCCACCAAGAACAAGGACAAGGCACGCGACCCCGAGATGCACCAGAGCAAAAAGGGCAACCAGTGGTACTTCGGCATGAAGGCCCACATCGGCGTGGACGAATGCTCGGGCCTGGTGCACAGCGTCATTGGCACCTCAGGCAACGTCGCCGACATCACCCAGGCGCATGCGCTGCTGCATGGCCAGGAAAGCCATGCCAGTGGGGACGCGGGCTACCAGGGGGTGGACAAACGGGAAGACGCCAAGCCGGGCATCAAGTGGGCCATCAGCATGAAGCGCGGCAAACGCAAGGCGCTGGATAAAGAGACACAGGAAGGCCG
>JAYUXO010000254.1:0-9293 GCA_043753505.1 Comamonadaceae bacterium | reverse complement strand
AGGCTGATTTGACTTGAAATCAGCCATTTTCTTGATCAACTCGCCCGCCAGCTTGTCCGTCTCTCGGCTGGCGGTGCCGTTGCCTATGGCAATCAGTTGCACGCCGTGTTGCTGGCACAGCTGGCCCAGCGTGTGCAGCGCGCCGTCCCAGTCGCGTCGGGGCTCATGGGGGTAGACCGTGTGAGTGGCCAGCAGCTTGCCCGTTGCATCCACCACCGCCACTTTCACACCGGTGCGAATGCCCGGGTCCAGCCCCATCACCGCGCGCGGGCCAGCGGGTGCGGCCAGCAGCAGGTCGCGCAGGTTGTCGGCGAACACCTTGATGGCGACTTTTTCAGCGTCTTCGCGCAGGCGGGTGAACAGGTCGCGCTCCACCGACAGGCTGAGCTTGACTTTCCAGGTCCAGCTGACGCATTTACGAATCAAATCGTCGGCCGGGCGGGCGGCGTGGCTCCAGCGCAGGTGCAGGGCGATGCGGCCTTCGGCCAACGAAGCGCTGGGCCTGATTTCAGCGGGCGATGCGCTTGGTTTGGCCTGAAGTACCTCAGCAGGCCCGGGCACCGCCAACTTCACATCCAGCAACTCCAGCGCCCGACCCCTGAACACCGCCAGCGCCCGGTGCGAGGGCACACGGCCAATGGGTTCGCTGTAGTCGTGGTAGTCGCGGAACTTGGCCGCCTCTGCATCTTGCGGGTTCTTGCCCGAGGCGATTTTTGACACCAACAAGCCCTCTTGCCACAGCCACTGGCGCAGGCTTTGCACCAGGCTTGCGTCTTCTGCCCAGCGTTCGCTCAAGATGTCGCGCACGCCATCTAGTACTTGCGCCACGGTGGTGAAAACGGGTGCGTTTGGATCCGTTTGCAGCGCCGCCGCATCGTCGCCGCCACTGTGCTGCCCTGCCTGCACATAGGCCACTGCTTCATCGGCGGGCACCAGCAGCGGGTTGGCAAACAGCGTGTCCGCCAACGGCTCCAACCCGGCCTCGCGGGCAATCTGTCCTTTGGTACGGCGCTTTTGCTTGAACGGCAGGTACAGATCTTCCAGCTCCTGTTTTGTGGGCGCCGCGCCAATGGCGGCGCGCAATTCAGGGGTCAGCTTGCCTTGTTCGCCAATGCTCTTGAGCACCGCCTCGCGCCGTGCATGCAGTTCGCGCAAATAGGCCAGGCGCGCCTCCAGTTCGCGAAGCTGAATGTCGTCCAGTCCGTTGGTGGCTTCCTTGCGGTAGCGCGCGATAAATGGCACGGTGGCCCCGCCGTCCAGCAGGTCAACGGCGGCTTGAATCTGGCTCGCGGAAACGTGGATTTCTTGGGCTAACTGGGCTACGAGGGTTTGCATGGGTAACTTGATTCGTGAAACGCCCGAAATACATCAGGGCAGGCAGGTTCTGGTCTGCACGTCAGGGGCCCAACCGTGGGGCCACTCTTCAGGCGTCGCAGCTGCGGGGTCGCGAGTGTGCCACAGCGAAAGAGGCTATTTTTTGTGATCGTTAAGGGATTTTCATGCAACTATTCGCTACAAAATACATAGCTGCTTCAGCAGTTTTTATATGGGTCGGAAGCACTTTTTCTGCCCAAACCACTTGCACCGCGCAATCTGCGGCCACAGTGACCCCGGTGATCGAGGTCTACACCTCCGAGGGCTGCAGCTCCTGCCCGCCCGCCGATGTGTGGGCCTCCAATCTGAAAGACAGCGCAGCCCAAGGCAAAGCGGTGGTGCAGGCTTTTCATGTGGGTTACTGGGACTACATCGGCTGGGTAGACCGCTTTGCCAGCCCCGCCCACACCACGCGCCAACGCGAGCTGGCCTTGCTTAACAAGCTGCGCAGCATTTACACGCCGCAGTTGGTGCGCGACGGCAAAGACTGGCCCGACTGGCACGGCAAAGGCAACACCGCCGTTGCACCGGGCGAGCCTGCCCGCGTAGCGCTTGCGTTGCAAGGTTCCAGCAACGCCTTTGAAGCCACCATCACCCCCGCCGACTCCGCAGCAAGCTGGGCCGCTTACTGGAGCGTGACCGAGCACGGCCACAACAGCAAGGTCGCTGCAGGCGAGAACAAGGGCGAATTTTTAAAGCACGACTTTGTGGTGCGCCAGTACGTGCCGGTGGGAAGCTACAGCGGCGTACAAAAACTCAAGTTCAACGCCATTGCCGCCGACGCCCAGCATCCGCGCCAAGTGAATCTGGTGGTGTTTGAGCCCAAGAGCGGCAAGACGCTTCAAGCGCTGAGTCTGGCGTGCGTGGGTTGACACACAAGATATCCACCGATGCCGCTAAAGTTGGGTATGGCACAGCAAACCACCCCGGATAAATCCAAGGAACCAGTCAAATCGCTTCAATCCACCGTCATGCACATGCAGGGCCTGGGTATTGCGGCAGCGCTACTGGTGATAGGTGGGGCTATCGGGTCAGTGGGCAACGAGTCGGGCTTTTATTTAGACCCGTCCTGGCTCAGCGCAGCGGCCTTTTGCGTCGGCGCGGCGCTTATGGCTTCCTACATCTGGCGCGCAGGCGATCTGCGCTGCCTGAAATGCCAGCACGCCCTGCCTGGCAAGCAGCCGATTGCGCAGGCTCAACAATCCGATGCTGAACCCAACAAGCCACACCGCACCACGCTGCATTACCGCTGCGCGCGTTGCAAATTAATGTGGGACAGCGGCATCACCGACAGCGCGTTTCCGTGAAAACCACCCACATCACCCCCTTTTTCGCCACGCTGAAAGCCGCCAACCCGCAGCCCAACACCGAGCTGGAATACACCAGCGTGTTCGAGTTGCTAGCCGCCGTGCTGCTCAGTGCGCAGGCCACCGACGTGGGCGTGAACAAGGCTACGCGCAAGCTCTTTCCCGTGGCCAACACGCCGCAGGCCATTGTGAATTTGGGTCTGGACGGCTTGACGGCTTACATCAAAACCATTGGTCTGTTTCGCAGCAAAGCAAAACACCTGATGCAAACCTGCCAGATTTTGGTGGCGCAGCACGACGGGGTGGTGCCTCGCACCCGCGAGGCGCTTCAGGCCCTGCCCGGTGTGGGCCGCAAAACCGCCAATGTGGTGCTGAACGTGGCTTTTGGCGAGGCCGCCATGGCGGTGGACACGCACATTTTTCGCGTGAGCAACCGCACCGGCCTGGCACCCGGCAAAAACCCGCTGCAAGTGGAACTGAAGTTGATGAAACGCGTGCCACCCGCGTACCTGGTGGACGCCCACCACTGGCTCATCCTGCATGGCCGCTACGTGTGCGTGGCACGCAAGCCGCAATGCTGGCGGTGTGGGGTGGTGGCGTATTGCGGATTCAAGGAGAAGGTTTTGGCGTGTTGAATTACTATGCTTTTGATAGCTGCTTGAGCAGTTTCCAATGGCGATGGAAGCACGTTTTTACAGTTGGGTTGAAAAAACAGGAGCGAGCCATTAATATAACAACCGTTATTACACCTGAAGTCCCCAACAACACGTTTGAGCCGACCCACATCACCAACTTTGCCAGCCGTTCACCTTCTGACGAGCCTGAGACGCCAGTGCATAACCCGGCGTTTGAAGAACAGATGCTCGTTGCGCGTGAAATCATGCGTGCTCATGCTGCTGTTTTGCGCGAACTGGCCAGGCATGACTCCAATTCAGTGCCGCAAACTACCTAACGAAAAAGCCGAACATGCACATGCTCAAACTCACTCAAATCGGCAACTCGGTCGGTGTGGTG
The DNA here is from genome assembly GCA_043753505.1 of Comamonadaceae bacterium. Lineage (GTDB taxonomy): Bacteria > Pseudomonadota > Gammaproteobacteria > Burkholderiales > Burkholderiaceae_C > JAAFIW01. Next base: position 5,598 of record JAYUXO010000254.1, on the reverse strand, counting down.
TTGCCCAAAGAAGCGCTCTCGCGGCTCAAGCTGCAAAAAGGTCAGTCTGTGTTTTTGACCGAGTCGCCCGATGGCTACACGCTGACGCCTTATGACCCGGCACTAGACGAGCAAATTCGGGCAGGGCGCGAGTTCATGCGGGAGTTTCGCGACACGTTTCACCAACTTGCCAAATAAAGCCTGCGCATGGTCAGCACCGCATTGAAATGGATTGACAAGTCGGCCCTGCTTTTACTGCACGGCGAGAGCTTGGCCGAGCATGGTGGCGGCGCAGGTTTGCGTGACGAAGGGCTGCTGGACTCATCGCTTGGCAGGCCGTTGAATCTGGACAGCTATGGCCAACCCGATGCAGCTGACCTGGCCGCGAGTTATGCGGTGGGACTTGCAAAAAATCACCCGTTTATCGATGGCAACAAGCGGGCCACATTCCTGGCTGTCGGTATGTTTCTTTACGTCAACGGGTATCGCTTGAAGGCTGACCAGGCGCAGGCCACTTTGGTCATGTTGGGGGTAGCCTCTGGCGACGTTCAAGAGGCTGAATTCGCCAGTTGGCTGCGTGAGCGCATCGCCCTACGCCAGCTGGTTTGACGCTCACCCGCTCATTTATTGATAGCTGCTTCAGCAGTCAATGCAAGGGCTTGAGACCAGAATCGTCTAATTCCTGATTCAACGCTTCACTTCACTTCACTTCACGCTCACCGCATCCGTGATCCGGTAATACAGCCCGTACGGGTCGTCTGACAGCACCGAGAACTTGCCCTCCACCACCACCGGCTCCAGGCTGTAGCGCACCGGGGTTCTGGTTTTGACTTCCACCATGCTTTCGGGCCCACCGGGCGAGCAGAACGAGCAGGTCAGGGGCACCGAGCTGAGCAGGAAATGGCGCTGTTTTTCGCCGGGCTCCAGCGGCATCATGAAGCCCTGCACGCGCTGGGTTTTGTCGTTCAGTTTTTGCTGGTCCGCGGCGAACACCGGCAAAATTTTGTTTTTCTCTGTTTTGGTTTTTACCGCGGTCAACAGTGACCAGGGCAGCACATCGTTGCGCTGGGGCAGCGGGGCAATCGGGCTGTTGGGGCTGTGCACACCGGCTCCCGTGCCACTGGGTAGGGAGCCCGCTGGCAAAGTGACCGGGGCTGTAAAGGCGGGTGTGGGCGTGACGCCGGGCATGGGCGAACTAAGCTGAGCCTGTGCCGTAGCAGCGGCCAACGCAAATATCAGCAGGACGTTCAGGGCTTTCATGGCTTTCATGGCTTTCATGGCTTTCATGGTGTAACTCCAGGCGTTGGGAAAACTCAATGCTCGTGCTTCATACCGCAGTACTTGCCAATCGCCAAGCCCTTGCAGGCGGCTTGCAGGTCTTTCTGGCACACGTCTTCTTTCTTGCCTGATTCCAGGCACTTGGCGGCCGCTTCGTGCGCGGAGGCCATCGCGCGGTGGCGCTCGATGTCTTTTTTGGCATGCGCATCAGGTGCTTGGGCCCATGTAGCGCTGGTGAATGTGAGCCCGGCACACAGGGCAGTCGTCAGGAAGGCAGCAACGGTTTTCATACAAAAAGTCCTTATCGAAATTGAAGCAACTGGCTTACGTCCACGCGGTAGGCACCCAGCGCGGGAATCAGCGCTGCCAACACGGCGACTGACATCGCCAGTGCTGGCACCCACAGCTCTTGCGCCAGCCAGACCCCGCCGGAAATCGCAATCGACTGATCAGCCGCCAACAAGTAGCCTACCAAAGCTGTCAAGCCATGCCCTGCCAATAACCCCAGCGCCGACGCCAGCACCGCCAGCCACAGCGCCTCGCACAGCAGCAGACCCGCCACTTTGCCGGGTGATGCGCCCAGCATGCGCAGCATGGCCAGATCAGAGCGGCGTTCGCGCACCGCCGTCCACAGCGCAATAAACACGCTCAAACCCGCCACCAGCAGTAACACGGCTGCCAGGCCGCGCACCAGCTCGGCGCCCACACCCAGCATGCGCAAAAGTCGTGTGATCTCCACCGCCGGGGCGGCAGCCTGCATCTCGGTGGTGGTGTTCACAAAGCGCGGAAACGTCACGGCGGCCAGCGGGCTTTTGTAGCGGATCAAGGCCATCGTCACCTCGCGCTCGGCCTGCATGGCCAGCTTGTCTTCTTCATCAAGCGCGGTGGTTTTCTCGTGCACTTGCCAGACTGATTCGGTTGCCGTGACGATGAGGCGGTCCAACACGCAGCCGCAGCGGGCAAGCACGCCCACCACGGTGTAAGGCGCTTGCGTGTGCGCCTCGCCGCCACCGCCCAGGCCGTGCGTGCCGGCAAATAGGGAGCCTGGCGACAGCTTGGCCACTCGCGCCGCCTGCGCGCCCACCACCGCCTGCATGGGCTGCGACCACAGCGAGCCCTGGGCCACTGTGGCCAGGTAGTGCGTGAGGTAGTCCGGCGTACTGCCCACAATGCGAAACCCGCCAAAACTATCGCCCAGGCTGATGGGAATGAGCTGAGCCACCTGCGGATTTTTCTCGAGTGCCTGCACTGCCTCCAGCGGAATGTTGCCTGGCGGCACATCGATATGAAAAACGCCCGACAGGATGAGTTGCATGGGGCTGCCCTTGGCCCCCACCACCACGTCAATGCCCGCCAGGTCGCGATCGAAGGCCTGGCTGATTTGCGCCTGCACCAGCAACACAAAGGTGATGGCCGCCAAGCCCAGACTGAGTAGCAGCAGGTTCAGGCCGGCTGCCAGCGGACGAGACAGCAGGTAGCGCAACGACAAGGCTGCGGTCTCCATACCTTGTTTTGCTATTGAATTCATAGCTTTTTGAGCAGTATTTGCATGGTCTGGAGGGCGAAATGATCACTTATCTTGAATGGCTCCTTCCCCCGAAAGGGGAAGGGGCAAATCCGTGGCGGAGGACAAATTCAGTTGCTGCGCACCCACCAACCCCGCCACCACCCGCGCGTCGTGCGTCGCAACCACCAACGTTGCCCGGCACTGCGCAGCGCATTGCGCCAGCAGCGCGAGCGCTGCCTGCGCCAAGTCATCGTCCAGACTCGCCGTGGGCTCATCCGCCAGAATGATTTTGGGTTGCAGCAAAACCGCCCGCGCCAGCGCCACCCGCTGGGCTTGCCCACCTGACAACTGGTGAGGTTTGCGCGCGCCCAAGCCCTGCAAACCCAGCGCGCTCAGCGCATCGGCAATGGCCGCATCGCTGCGCGGAAGGCCGGCCGCAAAGTAAGCCAGCCCCAGGTTGTCAGCCACGCTGAGTGCGTCGCTCAAATGCAGCTTTTGCGGCAAAAAACCCAGGGTGCGGGCACGCCAGGCGTCCGTCGACTGGCCTTTGAGCTCTCCCAGGTTTTGCCCGGCCACCACCAAACTGCCGCCACTGGCCGACAGCAGGCCCGCCACCAACGCCAGCCAGGTGGACTTGCCCGAGCCCGAGTTGCCGCGCAGCAGCAAGATGCCGCCCTGCGGCAGGTCCAGGTCGGCAAATGTCAGCGCAGGACCCGAGGGATATTGGTAGCGCAGCGCGCGTGTGGAAATCAGACCCGGCCTTCAGCGTTTCACGCGTGCCGAAAACGTCTTGCGAAACTTCTCCACCTTGGGCCCCGCCACCGCCACGCAGTAGCCCTGATTGGGGTTGCGCTCGAAAAAGTCCTGGTGGTAGACCTCGGCGGCGCTGTAGTTGGAAACCTCTGTGACCTCGGTCACGATGGGTTTGCCATACAGCTTGTCTTGGCCCATCTGGGCCACCATGTCGCTGGCCATTTGCTGCTGCTCGGGCGTGTGGGTGTAGATGCCACTGCGGTACTGGGTACCGGTGTCATTGCCCTGGCGGTTCAAGGTGGTGGGGTCGTGAATCAGGAAGAAAATTTCCAGAATTTCAGTCAGGGTGATCTGCGCAGGGTCATATTCCAGTTTGACCACTTCGTTGTGCCCGGTGGTGCCGCTGCACACCTGCTCATAACTGGGGCTCTGCACATGGCCGTTGCTGTAACCCGACTCCACATCGGTGATGCCCTGCACCTGCACAAACACGGCTTCGGTACACCAAAAGCAGCCACCGCCCAGGGTGATGGTTTGAGATTCGGTCATGTAGGTTCCCATAGATCAAAAGTAGCGAATCTTAGTGGCGTGGATGTGACCCGCATGCCTGACTGGACACTGCTGTATTGATAGCTGCTTGCGCAACATCACCAGGGGCTGCAGCTCGATATGCCTCGAAAAGCCCAAGCGACAGCCAATCACGCTTCGTCTCACTAAAATGATTTCAACTTAACCCAAAGCAGAAAGCCCTACATGCTCATGCCCACCAAGCCCCCTAAAGCCACCTTCAACTGGCAAGACCCCTTTTTGCTGTCCGACCAGCTCACAGACGACGAGCGCGCCATCGTGGAAGCAGCGCACAGCTTTTGCCAGGACAAGCTGCACACCCGGGTGTTGATGGCTGCGCGGCACGAAAAGTTTGACCGCGAGATCATGAATGAGGCTGGTGCCATGGGTTTTTTGGGCTCCACCATTGAAGGCTATGGCTGCGCTGGTTTGAGCTACGTGGCCTATGGCCTGCTGGCCCGCGAGGTGGAGCGGGTGGATAGCGGTTACCGCAGCGCCATCAGCGTACAAAGTTCGCTCGTCATGCACCCGATCAACGCCTACGGCTCCGAGGCTCAAAAGCTCAAATACCTGCCCAAACTGGCCACGGGCGAATGGGTGGGTTGCTTTGGCCTGACCGAGCCCAACCACGGCAGCGACCCGGCGGGCATGCTGACGCGCGCCAAGCCAGTCGATGGCGGTTTCGTCGTCAAGGGTGCCAAGATGTGGATCACCAACTCGCCGATTGCCGATGTGTTTGTGGTGTGGGCCAAACTGGAAGATAAGGACGGGAAAGTCGGCGGCCAGGAAGCCATCCACGGCTTCATACTGGAGAAAGGCATGAAGGGCCTCACAGCCCCAAAAATCGAAGGAAAAATGAGCCTGCGTGCCAGCATCACTGGCGAAATCGTGATGGACGATGTGTTTGTGCCCGAAGCCAATTTGCTGCCCCATGTCAACGGCCTCAAAGGCCCGTTTGGTTGCTTGAACAAAGCCCGCTTTGGCATTGCCTGGGGCGTGATGGGCGCGGCGGAAGACTGCTGGATGCGCGCCCGCCAGTACACGCTGGATCGCCAGCAGTTTGGCCGTCCCCTGGCGCAAAACCAGCTCATCCAGAAAAAGCTGGCCGACATGCAAACCGAAATTGCACTGGGCCTGCAAGCCGCGCTGCGCGTAGGCCGCTTGATGGACGAAGGCCGCGACGCGCCGGAGATGATTTCGCTCATCAAACGCAACAACTGCGGCAAAGCGCTGGACATTGCCCGCATGGCCCGGGACATGCACGGCGGCAACGGCATACATGACGAATACCACGTGATCCGCCACATGATCAACCTGGAAACGGTGAATACTTACGAAGGCACGCACGATGTGCATGCGCTGATCTTAGGCCGGGCGATGACGGGGTTGCAGGCGTTCTATTGAAAGGTTTTGATGAGCATCGATGCACTCGACAAAGGCCTGATCACCCGCAAGCAGGTGATGGGCGAAGACTTCGTAGCTCGCGCCTTTGACGGTGCTACTGAATTCAGCCG
>JAYUXO010000253.1:0-9320 GCA_043753505.1 Comamonadaceae bacterium | reverse complement strand
CATGTGGCCGGCGTGTACGAAGGGCAAGAAAAATCCGAAGGCTGGTGGGACAACATGATCGGCCCTGGCCGACCGGTGGACACCCACCGCTTTTTCGTCATCGGTGTGAACAACCTGGGCTCGTGCTTCGGGTCGACCGGCCCCATGCATACCCACCCCGAAACCGGCGAGATTTACGGCGCCGGTTTTCCCGTGGTTACGGTGGAAGACTGGGTCAATGCGCAGGCCTTGCTGCTGGATGCGCTGGGCATTGAGGTGCTCGCCGCCGTGATGGGTGGCAGCCTGGGGGGTATGCAGGCCTTGAGCTGGACCCTTCAGTTTCCAAAGCGCGTACGGCATGCGGTGGTGGTGGCCAGCGCACCCAACCTCACCGCCGAAAATATCGCGTTCAACGAAGTAGCCCGCCGCGCCATTGCCACCGACCCCGACTTCCATGGGGGCAACTTTTACCGGCACGGCGTGGTGCCCAAGCGCGGCCTGCGCATCGCCAGAATGGTCGGACACATCACGTATTTGAGCGACGATGTGATGAATGAAAAATTCGGCAGACAACTCAAGGCTACGATCGCCGCCGCGCCGGGCCGTCTCAAGCAGGGCGTGGCCACTTCGGGGGGCAGCGAGCCACACGCAGTGGGGAGCGTGGGGGCTTCATACCGCTACACGACGCAAGACGTCGAGTTCCAAATCGAAAGCTACCTGCGCTACCAAGGCGACAAGTTCGCGGAGTATTTCGATGCCAACACCTACCTCTTGATCACCCGCGCCCTGGACTACTTCGACCCCGCTCGCGACTTCAGCGGCAACCTGTCACAGGCCCTTGCCCGGGCCACCGCCAAATTTCTGCTGGTCAGCTTCACCACCGACTGGCGCTTTGCCCCCGCACGCAGCCGCGAAATCGTCAAGGCCCTGCTGGACAACCACCGCGACGTGGTTTACGCGCAGATTGACGCACCGCACGGGCACGACGCATTTCTGCTGGACGATGCCCGGTACATGAATGTCGTTCGCTCCTATTTTAATAGCTGCTTGAGCAATTAACACAAGGGCGTATGGCCAATTCAACCCTTAACTCCAGTCCCAACCCCACACATCTGGACGCGATTGCCCGCCTGGTACCACAAGGCGCACGCGTGCTCGACTTGGGCTGCGGCGACGGTGCCTTGCTGGCCCTGCTGCAAAACCAGCGCGGCTGTACCGGCTACGGCGTGGAAATTGCTGACGCAGGCGTATTGGCTTGCGTGCAGCGCGGCGTCAATGTGCTGCAACTGAACCTGGAAGACGGGCTATCCATCTTTGAAGACAACAGCTTTGACGTGGTGCTGCAAATCGACACCTTGCAGCACCTGCGCAATGCCCAGACCATGTTGCGCGAGACCGCGCGCGTGGGCAAAACCGGTGTTGTCGCCTTCCCCAACTTTGCCCACTGGCCCAACCGCCTGAGCGTGCTGGCGGGCCGCATGCCAGTCACCCGCCGCTTGCCCTACCAGTGGTACGACACACCCAACATTCGCGTGGGCACGTTTGATGACTTCGCCGCGCTGGCTGGGCAGAATCAGTTGCGGGTGCTCGATTGCTTTGGCCTGCAAAACGGACAGGAAGTGCGATGGGCACCCAACGTGCGCGCAAGCACGGCGGTGTTCAAGTTCCAGCGAGGCTAAGCGGAGCACGCGCGGCCGGACACCGGGGCAAATCGTCACGGACAGTGCAACAACTGGGAATGTTTTTACCAACTGATACGCAGGGCCCCGACGGCATTCCCGTTTGAACCCGCATTCAGTGCAGCCCGCAACTTACGCAGGCTGTTCGGGTTTGCTGGGGCCGGGTTTAAATTTGCCGACATTTCCAGGCGGGGGACAACTGGTGTTGGTATTGACCTGAGATGCCACGGCAAACGGTCAGTAGCCGTGCCCACACCACCCCATGAATCCAGGCCGCCAGCGTGTTGCAGCAGCTGGATAAATTTCCGCTGGTCAGCCTCCCGTCCGGGTTGTTTTGCTTCGTTTTTGATAGCTGTTTAAGCAATATCTGGTTTTTGTGGCGACTCAGAAATCAGCTAACTACCAACAACCCTCTGCCTTAAGGAGGCGGGATGGGGCAGGCGCGTGCCACGGGTTGTTCCCCTGTTGCCTTCAGTTTGTATTCGCTGACTCATGGCGTGAAGGCGTTGCTTGTAGCCGCAAGCCCCTTTCTGAACCTTCCCCCAAAGGCTGGAAGTGGCAACACACCGGCTGCAACCTGAATCTTTACGTGGTTTTGAACGAAATCAGCCAACAGCCCATGTATAGATTGCTAAAACAGCTACTAATTTCATAGCAATTTTGAGGATGGAGCGCACGCAGGGTTTTTGTGCGGGAAAGGTCCTAAGGGTGAGGCGGCATGGCGCGATGGTAGTGTTCAGCGCATGGACCACAAATGGCTGGAAGACTTCGTTGTGCTAGCGCGTGAGCGCAGCTTTTCGCGCGCTGCCGTGCTGCGCCACGTGACACAGCCGCAGTTCTCCCGGCGCATCCGCTCGCTGGAAATGTGGGTGGGAGCCGACCTGATCAACCGCAGCGGTGTGCCCATGGGTTTAACCGAAGCAGGCGAGGAACTGCTGCCGGTGGCCCGGCGCGCGGTGGCCAGCTTGAGCGACGTGCGCGCGCGCCTGCGCCAAAGTGGCGGCGAGGGCGACTGGGTGACGCTGGCCACCGGGCGCACCCTGTCGCGCACCACGGTACCGGCCTGGTCGCAGCAGGTGCGGCGGGCGCTGGGCACCGCCGCCCACACGTTTCGCCTGCGCATGCTCACCGGCTCGGTACACGACGGCGTGCAGGCGCTGGAACAAGGCGGTGCCGACTTTTTGCTCAGCTACACCCACCCCCGGCTGGTGATGACGCTGGACGAGCGCCAGTTTGAAAGCCGCGCCCTGGGGCAAGACGAGCTGGTGCCGGTGTGCGCCCCCCGCCCGGACGGCAAGCCCGCGTTTGCCCTGCCCGGAACCGCGCATAAACCGGTGGCGCTGCTGGGGTTTGCGCCTTCGCTAGCCCTCGCGCAGATTTTTCAGGACGGCATCAGTCGCAACCCGCGCGAGCTGCATTTGCAGTTGGTCTGCGAATCAGACTTTGCCGAGTCGCTGCATGAGCAGGCGCTTCAAGGCGCAGGCCTGGCCTGGCTGCCGCGGGCGTTGGTGGCGGCTGATTTAAAGGAGGGGCGGCTGGTGCTGGCGGGTGGTGCGGCGGATGCCATCCGCTTCGAGATCCGGCTGCACCGGCCCCGGGTGGCGCGCAATACGCTGGTGCAGAAGGTCTGGACAGTGGGCTTTTGAGATTTTTGATAGAAAGTGGCCCTAGCCCCTGCAAACACTGCTCAACCAGCTATGTTTTCAATAGCGGCATTGGATGGATTAGCCCACGCATGTGCGCATGCGCATAACGCATACCTTTCATGGCCCGGATTTCTAGACTGCATGCTCAACACACCGGAGCCGTTATGCACGCCACTTATGTTTCCCGCCGCCACTTGCTCGCCAGCGCCACGCTGGCAGGGTTGAGCGCCCTTTCCACCCTCGCAGCCGCCCAAACCTGGCCCACCGCCAAACCCATCACCCTGGTGGTGGGCTACCCCGCCGGGGGCAGTGTGGACCTGGTGGCGCGCACCATTGCCGAGCCTTTGTCCAAGCGGCTGGGCACACCGGTGGTGGTGGAAAACGTGGGCGGCGCGGGCGGCACGATTGGTGCGCAGAAAGTGGTCAACGCCCAGGCCGATGGCTACACCCTGCTGCTGGGCTCCGGCAGCGAGGTGTCCATTGCGCGGCTGTTTAACACGGCCGTCAAATACAACGGTGAAACCGATCTGGCACCGATTGGCTTGATTGGCACCACACCCATGGTGTTTGTGGCCGGGCCCAAAGCGGGCGTGAAGACCATTGACGAGGCCCTTGCCAAAGCCAAACGTGAACCCAACCAGTTGAGCTTTGCCTCCTCTGGCGTGGGCACACCGCTGCACATGTCGGGTGAGCTGATCAATGTGCTGGCGGGCACCAGCTTTCGCCATGTGCCTTATCGGGGCGCGGCACAAATGGTGCAGGACGTGCTGGGCGGCAATGTGGAATACAGCGTGTTTGTGCTCTCGTCGGCGCTGCCGCACATCGAGTCGGGCAAGATGATTCCGCTGGGCGTGACCACGCCTGGCCGGTCGCGGGCTGCGCCGCAAATACCGGCGCTGGCAGAGCACCCACGTTTGAAGGGCTACGACATGAACGTGTGGTTCGGCTTATTTGGGCCCGCCAAACTGCCTGCGCCGATGACGGCCCGGCTGAACAAAGAACTGGGCGAGGTACTGCGCGAGCAGGACGTATGGCAAAAGCTGCAAAAAGCGGGCATCAGCAATGACGGTGGCACGCCGAAAGCGCTGACCGACTTCATCAGGGCAGAAACCACGCGCGTGCGCAGCGTGGTCACGCAGGCGGTGGCAGCGGGCGCAGGCTCGTGAGCGGGCGGCAGGATTTTCCCAACGCCGCACACCCCATCGAGCTTGAAGCGCCGGACATCTCGCGCTGGGCCAGCTCCCCTACCGGTGTTTCATATGTGCATGAGCGTGTGGCTTCGCAAGAGGGCCCGCAGGTGCTCATCACGGCGCTGGTGCATGGCAACGAGTATTCGGGTGCCATTGCGCTGGACGCTTTTCTAAGCAGTGGCGTGCTGCCCCGCGCAGGCCGCATCACCGCCATTTTTTGCAACGTGGCGGCCTTTGCGCGTTTCGACGCGCGAAGGCCGGATGCCAGCCGGTTTGTTGACGAAGACTTCAACCGCATCTGGAGCGCTCCGGTGCTGGACGGCCCCACGACCACCGCCGAGCGGATGCGTGCCCAGCAGGTCAAGCCCTATGTGCAGCGCGCCACCCACCTGCTGGACCTGCACTCCATGCACGAGAGCGCGCCGCCCTTGCTGGTCACGGGTCTACTGCCACGCAACATCGCCTTTGCGCAAAGCCTGCAATTGCCCGCCCAAGCCATCATCGACAGCGGTCACAGCGACGGCGTGCGCTTGCGCGACCACGGCTTGTTTGCGGACCCTGCAGGCCAGCGCATTGCCCTGTTGCTGGAGGCCGGTCAGCACTGGCAAGCTTCTTCGCTGCAAGTAGCGCGCAATGCGTTGATGCGGTTCCTGGTGGCGACAGGCTCACTGCCGCGAAGCGACGTGCCCACGGGCTGGTTACAAGCCGACGCGCCACCCCCACCACCCGTGCAAGTTACCCACCGCGTGGTGGCGCAGTCCATGAACTTCGCTTTCACCCAGGCGTTTGCCGGCGGCGAAGTCATTGCCCACGCAGGTACCGTGATCGCGCACGACGCCGGGCAGCCGGTGGTCACGCCGTATGACCACTGCGTGCTGGTCATGCCCTCGGTGCGGCAGTTGCGCGTGGGCGTGACCACGGTGCGGCTGGGGCGGTTGTTTCATGACGCTGTGGAATGACGTCTTTCCAAACGGGCGCTTCATTGAAATAGCTTTTCGCACCACACTGGTTTCACCACACACATTCAGGAGAACATTTCATGACGCTGACCCGCCGCACCGCGCTTGCCGCTGCAGGCCTTAGCCCCTGGCTGCTGTCCGCGTGCACTGCACCGCCAACCGCTGCCGCGTCCGCTTTGCCACCACCCCAACCTACCCTGTCCGAAATCGGCATCTACGCCGCTGGCCCCGGCAGCGCCTTTTTGCCTTATGCGCAGGGTGTAGCTGCCTACCTGCGCACGCAGGGTTTGAAAGCCCAGGCGCTGGAGTCGCGCGGCTCGATTGAAAACCTGCAAAAAATCAACGACCAGCCGGGCAGCCTGGGCACCGTGTTTTTAGGCACTGCATTTGAAGCCGTCAGCGGCACCGGCAGCTGGACGCAGGGCAAGCAGCACAGCAACGTGCGCGCCCTGTTCCCCATGTATGAAACCTCTTTTCAACTGGTGGCCCTGCGTGCATCGGGCTTGAGCAACCTGGCCCAGCTGGCAGGCAAGCGGGTCGGCGTGGGCCCTGCCGGTGGCCCAGCGGAAAGCTTTTTCAAAGGCTTGATGGATGCCAACGCATTGGAGATGCAAACCGTGGCAGGCACACCCGCCGCACTGGCCGCCGACCTGCAAGCCGGACGCATTGACGCGCTGTGGCAGGGCGCGGCGCTGCCTATTCCCGCCATCAAACAAGTGGCTGACGCCGCCGACGCCGTGGTGTTCGGCCTGACCGCCGCGCAGCGCAGCGCCATGCTCCAACGCTTCCCCTTCCTGAGCCCCACCAGCGTGCCCGCCAACACCTACAAAGGCCAAACCACCGCCCTGAACAGCGTGGCTGCATGGAACTTCGTGATGGCCCACAAAGACCTGCCCGAGTCCGACGCCTACTGGATCACCCGCACCGTTTTGTCGGTGGCCGACCCGAAAATCCTGCATGCCAGCGCGCAGCCAACCCGCGCAGAGAACGCAGTGAACAACACGGTGGTGCCGTTTCATCCGGGGGCGCTGCGGTATTTGCGTGAGCGGGGGGTGGGGGCGAGGTAGATAACGCGACAGGAGATCAAGCAGCCTGCCCGTACCCGTACCCGTATCCCTTCCCCCTTCTCTCGTGAGCAGAGGGCGCAAAAATCGGAAGGGTAACAGGGCTGTATTTCGGCGTTTTCAGCATCAAATAGGGCTTCAGACCTTATAAAACCTGCTCAAGCAGCTATACATTCAATAGCATTTGCGAGCGGGTGACTTCACGGCTTGACCTCAAGCCGAATGAACTTGCCACTGGCTCGCATCAACGTGTGAGCATCCTCTTTCACCCGGACCTCATTACACGATTGATCGCCGCCATGCAGCTTGCTGTATGGCCTGCCTTCTTCCGCACACCGCTTGCCCGAGTTGTTAAAACCTGTGATGGACGCAAAGTGGATGACTGCCCATTCCGGTCGCAAAATAAGTATTAACCCGTGCGTTCATAGCAATTGACTATGAACAGCGCGCGTTAATTGAAATATCATATCGTCGGTTTTAACACCTCCAACTTACCTCAAGGAGTTCCTTCATGTCCCTGATTAATAAAGACGTCATCCCTTTCAAGGCCACCGCTTACAAGAACGGCAAGTTCGTACCCGTGACGAACGAGCAGCTGAAAGGCAAGTGGTCGGTGTTTGTGTTTTTCCCTGCTGCGTTCACGTTTGTATGCCCCACCGAGCTGGGCGATCTGGCCGACCATTACGCTGAATTTCAGAAGATGGGCGTAGACATTTATGGCGTGTCCACTGACACCCACTTCACCCACAAAGCCTGGCACGACAGCTCGCCTGAGATGGGCAAGGTGCAGTACGCACTGATCGGCGACCCTGGCCACACCCTGGCCCGTGGTTTTGACGTGCTGATTGAAGAGGGTGACGACGCGGGCTTGTGCCTGCGGGGCACCTTCATCGTGAATCCTGAAGGCAAGATTCAAACCATCGAAGTGCACCCCGACGGCATCGGCCGCGATGCCAAAGAACTGATGCGCCGCGTGAAAGCCGCGCAATACATTGCCGCCCACCCCGGCGAAGTGTGCCCAGCCAAATGGAACGAGGGTGCGGCCACGCTGAAGCCGTCGTTTGACCTGGTGGGCAAGATTTAATCGCCTCGCCTCGAACGCAGCCCAGGTGCCAGACACCTGGGCTTTTTTTGTCACTTTTTCTTCAAAAGGCAGCCTGCCATGCTCGATTCCGACACCCAAGCCCAGCTCAAAAGTTATCTGGAGCGCGCCACCGGCCCGATTGAAATCGTGGCCAGCCTGGACGACAGCCCGGCGTCTGGCCAGATGCGTTCGCTGCTGAAAGACGTGGCAGATTGCTCCAGCCGGGTGACAGTGACGGAAAGCCCAGCCGATGGATACCGCAAACCGTCGTTTTCCGTGAACCGCCCCGGCGGCACGCAGGGCCTGCGTTTTGCCGGGCTGCCGATGGGGCACGAGTTCACTTCTTTGATTCTTGCACTACTGCAAACCGGCGGCTACCCGCCGAAAGTGGATGACGACGTGCTGCAACAAATCCGCGCGCTGGATGGTGATTTTGAATTTGAGGTGTTTGTCTCGCTCAGTTGCCACGGCTGCCCGGACGTGGTGCAGGCACTGAACCTGATGGCGGTACAAAACCCGCGCATCAAAACCACCATGATTGACGGTGCGCTGTATCAGGACGAGGTGAAAGCGCGTCAGGTGATGGCTGTTCCCACCGTGTTTTTGAATGGCGCTGAGTTCAGTCAGGGTCGCATGAGCCTGGAAGAAATTCTCGCCAGGATTGACACCAGCGGCGTCGAGCGCGAGGCCAAAAAGATCAACAGCAAAGACACGTTCGACATGCTCATCGTGGGCGGTGGCCCGGCCGGTGCGGCGGCGGCGGTGTATGCCGCACGCAAGGGCATTCGCACCGGCGTGGCCAGCGAAAACATTGGTGGCCAGACGCTGGATACGCTGGGTATTGAAAACTACATCTCAGTGAGGGAAACCCAAGGCCCCACGTTCGCGCTGGCCCTGGAACAACAAATGCGCGGCTACGACGTGGACATCATGAGCATGCAGCGTGCCAAAGCGCTGGTGCTCAAGACCGGCCCGGCGCACGATTTGATGGAGGTGCAGCTGGAAAGCGGTGCCACGTTGAAAGCCAAGTCAGTGGTAATTTCTACCGGCGCGCGCTGGCGCCATATCAATGTGCCGGGCGAAGCCGAGTTCAAAAACAAGGGGGTAGCCTATTGCCCGCACTGCGACGGCCCGCTGTTCAAAGGCAAGCACGTGGCGGTGATTGGCGGCGGTAATTCCGGCGTGGAAGCGGCCATTGACCTGGGCGGTGTGGTTGGCCACGTGACGGTGATCGAATTCGACAAGACACTGCGGGCCGACGCGGTGCTGCAGCGCAAACTGCACAGCCTGCCCAATGTGACCGTGATCACCAACGCGCAAACGACCGAAATCACCGGCGACCACAAGGTCAATGGCCTGGTCTACAAAGACCGCGCCACCGACACGCTGCACACCGTGGCGCTGGAAGGCGTGTTCATCCAGATCGGCCTGGTACCCAACACCGACTGGCTCAAGGGTGTGGTGGAGCTGTCCAGACACGGCGAAATTGTGGTGGACGCCAAAGGCCAGACCTCGGTGCCCGGTGTGTTCGCAGCGGGTGATGCGACCACCGTGCCATTCAAGCAAATCGTGATTGCGGCGGGCGATGGTGCCAAGGCGGCGCTCGGGGCATTTGAGCATTTGATGCGCACGTCCGTGCCAGCCTGATCGGTTCGTTGACTGGTTCTTTAAAGAGAACGGGTTGTTTTGGGAAAATTAGACGGAATGACCGATGGCCCT
>JAYUXO010000252.1:0-3808 GCA_043753505.1 Comamonadaceae bacterium | reverse complement strand
GGTTGCCGACTGTTTTGACCACAAAAAACTGCCTTGCCAAGTGTGGTTGAACCCATGCCGACTACCGGGCGCGGAAAACGCAGAGGCAACGCAGAATTTCTCAGAAAAATTTAAAACCTTTCTGAACATCTGTCTTCATTGTGGCCTTGCTTCTGCGCTTTCTGCGTAACTTCTGCGAATTCTGCGTCCAGCTCCGAATTTGAATTGGGGGCAGGTTCTCCTCAGCTTAAAAATCCCAGATCTGTCGGGTAAGCCGCGCTTCCAAAGTTCTTCAAGTTAGGCAGCACCATGCCCAGTTCGGTATCGGCCACGCCAAACCACTTGGCCAGCGTTGCGGCGTATTGATCGACGGCTGTGCTGGGCAGCAGGCGGCCCTGTCCGACGTGCTGCTGGTCTTGCGCGGCGCTGGAGCTGCCTACGCTCATGGGCGGTGGGCTACCGTAAAACGCCTTGCCTTTGACGGCACCGCCCACCATCAAGTGGTGGCTGCCCCACCCGTGGTCAGAGCCGTCGCCGTTGGATTGCAAGGTGCGGCCAAAGTCGCTGGCGGTAAACGCGGTGACCTGGTTGGCCACGCCCAGTTCCACGGTGGCGTTGTAAAACGCCGTCATGGCGCTGCTCACGTTGGCCAACAGACCCGGGTGGTTGGCCAGCAGGTTGTCGTGCAGGTCGAAGCCGCCGATTGAGACGAAGAACACTTGGCGTTTGGCCCCCAGCGCGTTGCGCGCGCCGATCAAGCGGGCCACGATTTTCATCTGGTCGGCAAGGTTGCCGGTGGGAAACACGGTGGTGACATTGCTGCCAGCCAGCGCCGAGGTCACTTGCCCTTCGGCCACGATGGAGCGCTTGGTGACGGTGGCGTACTCGTTTTCCAGCGTCTGGGTTCGGCTGGATTGAATGATGTCGGTCAACGCGGTTTTCACCGCGCTGGAGCCGTACACATTGTTTTTCACGCCGTTGATCGGCACCGCGCCGCTGGTGCTGACCTGGTATTGCAGCGCCTGTTTGCCCGCCATCAATACCGCGTTGCCGCTGGCGGAAATGCAGGTAAACAGCGAATTGCCGTTGCTGCTCAAGGCCAGGTCGCCCATCGCACCGCCCCAGCCTACGGTGGAGCCCTCGGGAGAAGACGATTGCCAGACCGATTGCTGGTCGTTGTGCGAGAACAACTTGGGCGGCAACGGGTACAGCACGCGGTTGGTGCTGGCGTACTGCGTTTTGGTCAGCGGCACCACCAAGGGGCCCACGTTTAACTGCACGGCCGCCTTGCCGCTGTTGAACAGCCCAGCCAGACCGGTCATGGCCGGGTTCAGGGTGTATTGCAAGCCACCCGTCAGTGCAGTGGTGGGGCTCAGGACGGTAGCTGCCAAGGCGGCACGGGTCAGCGCAATGCCGTTGGTACCGCCTCGGATGCTGCTGTAAGCGTTGTAGCTGGGCTCGTCGTAAGCCACCACGGTGTTGGCATAGTCGTTGCCGCCAAAAAGAAACACGCAGACCAGTGCTTTGTAGTCGGTGGCGTTGAAAGCGGCGGCCTCGCCGATGGCAGCCAGGTTCAAGGCAAACGGCATGGCCGTGCCTGCAATCGCCAGCTGAGTGGAGCGGCGCAGGAAGGCGCGGCGGGTGTGTTGATCGGGCTGGATGAAGTTCATGATTTTTCCTTTGATCAAGGGGGACAGAGCTGGAGATCTGTCCCCAGGTTTAGTCAGAGGGGACAGGGCTGAAGATCTGTCCCCAGGTTAGTCAGAGGGGACAGAGCTGAAGATCTGTCCCCAGGTAATTATTTTTGAACCAGATATTCCGGACTGGCCATGACCAGCAACACGGCGGCGGCGATGCGATCCAGTTTGATGCTGGCGCTGCTGGCATCGGTCACAGCAGTGGCATTCAGTGCACCGGCGATGGTGCTTTGTGTGGCCGCTGACACCTGGCCGGCCGACATCAGGAGCGCGACTTTGCGCACCAGTGCGACAGCATCGGTTACCAAAGGCATCACGTTGGCATAGCTGGCGGTGATGTCATATACCGGTGTGTTGCCCGGGCCCTGCGGGTTTTGCGGTACGTTGGGAGCTGTCACCAAAATACCCAAGCGAATGGCGTTTTGCATGTAGTTCAAATAGCCGCTCACGCTGCTTTCCGTGACGATTTGAAACTCCGGCGCCACTTGGCCCGCCGTGGCCAGTGCGGTGGATGGCGGCACATAGCCGGGGCGAAAAAAGTTGAACACAGAGGCAGATCGCATAGGGCTTTGGCCTAACTGTGTGGCCGGGTTGCTCAAGTCGCCCATCTTCCAGCTGTTGGCGGCTGAGGCCAGGCCAAAGGTGCGGCCCCACTGTACGAATCGCACCATGGGTTCGCGAAGCTTGCCAAAGCCGGGTAGGGACAGTCCGGTTGTGCTTCGGGCCTCGTCGTCCAGCAAGACGGCAGCAATCAGCGCTTTCATGTCGCCGCGCACCCCGCTGCCGTTGTTGTTGAAGGCGTTGGCCACGCGATTGACATAAGCCGTGCTGGGGTTACTGCTCACCAACCGCTGGATGAGTTGTTTGCCGATGAACGGGCCCACGTTGGGGTGGTTGGCCAGAGTGTCCAGTGCCGTTTTCAGTGCTGCGGCACCCGGTGTGTTGGCCGGGATGGTGGTGCCCAGGAACGTGGCGGCCAGGTTTGAGTGGCGGCTGGCGACCAGCACCATGGGCAGGCGGGTGTAGGCGGTGTTGGGCACCGTGTTGGTTTCGCCCTGCGCGTTGGTGACGGTAGTCGGCACGTTCTGAGTGGCATCAAACTCATAGCCAGTAAATACACGGGCCAGGTTGCTCACGTCGTCGCCGGTGTAGCTGTCCAGCCGGTTACCGGCAGCATCCTTCTTTTCGGTGCCGTCGTTGTTCAACTGGTACAGACCGATCGTGAAAAGCTGCATCACCTCGCGGGCGTAGTTTTCGTCGGGCTGGCGGCCACCAGCAGCTTCTTTCTGGTTGCCACGGGTGTTCAGGAAAACGCCCATTGCGGGGTTGAGCGTGACTGCCTCCAGCAAGGTGCGAAAGTTGCCAAACGCATTGGCGCCGAGCACATCCCAGTACGCAGCGGCCATGTGGCTGCGCCAGGACTGGTTCAGGCTGCCAGCACCCACCACCATCAACTCGGATAAGGCCAGGGTCACGCGTTTGCGCACCGGGTCAGGCGCCGTGAACAGCTGGTTCCACAGCATGGGGTCGGTGGGGTAGGCAGCATTGAAAAACTGGGTGGTGGCGTTGGCTTCGGCGTAGCCGCGTCGGGTCAACCAGTCAAAGCCGGACTCACCTGTGGGCACGGCAAATTGCTCGGCCAGCCAGGCGGCGTAGCCTTTGCCGCGCACAGCCGCAATATCTGCATCAGTTGCAGAGAACTGGGCTTGCAACAGGAAACGGGCGGCCTGCTCTTCGCTCAATACCTGCGCCGGACCAGGAGCGGTAGCGGTACCCGGTGCGGGACTGGGAGCGGGCGCTGGACTTGTCGCTGGCGAGGGCGGTGTTGCGGCCACCGGTGCCGGGGCGGGCGATTCCCCACCGCCACCACCGCAGGCCGCCAGCAGACTGGCTGCCAATGCACCAAGCGCGATACCCGCCACAGCTGGCATTTGTAATGCAGCGACAGCCTGTGGTGGCGGCAGATCGCCCTTGTTGGTTTGCTCGTGTGATTGATCTGTTGTCAGGACAGGACGATCCAGGATTTCTTGCATGGGGCGACTCCGTGGTTTTAAAAAGTGCCAAGCATGCGCAAAACCTGTGACGCGCAAGGGGCTTGTGTGCCTAAGTTCCGCAAAGAATGTATCTAATTG
>JAYUXO010000251.1:0-3821 GCA_043753505.1 Comamonadaceae bacterium | reverse complement strand
CCCCGGCGCGGGTTCAAAAAACCGACCATTGCCTTCATTGACGATGACTGAACCGGAATAGCTTTTGCCGGTCAGGTTGTCGATGCGCACAAATTCCTTGAATGTCCACTTGCCGACGGTTTGCGCCAGTGAAACCCGCAGATTGAACGTGGTGGCGGCCGGCGCGGCGTCGGTGTTGCGGTCATCCACAAAAATTTTGCCCACGTGCCGCATTTCAAGCGCGGTATCCAGGCCCCACGGTTTATGTTGGTAGGCCAGTTCTGCGAACACACTGGTGTGTGGAATGCCCGGTACGCGGTTACCGCTGGCCACAGGCACGGTGGGCGTGGTGCATGGGGGCGGCCCGCAGGTCAGAAAGCTGTTTTTGTATCGCGCATCCAGGTAGGTGGCCGACACAGTGGTTGACCAACCCGCGGCAAATTCGCCAGCCAGCGCCGCCTCCACGCCGTTGCGCTGCGTGGTGCCTACATTCTGGAAGCTGCTGCGCCCACCGGTATTGCTCAGCACCGCCAACTCATTGCTGGTTTTGGCCTGAAAGTAGGCCGCGTTGACCCGCCATTGATCGTTCAACTCGGCTTTGACACCCAGCTCCCACTGGCGGCTGCTGGCACCCTTCAAATCAAAGTTCAACCCGGTTGCGCCGCTGGCGCGGTAGGCCAACTCGTTCAGGGTTGGGGACTCGAAACCACGGCCCAGGGCTGCGTAAATGTTCAGGCGCTCGGTGGCGTGAAACACCAGGCCCACAGCTGGCGTGGTGGCCTGGTAGGCGGCTGCACCGCTGTCGTTTGCATTGCCCGGCGCGACGTACTGGTCTTTGGACGAAAACGCGATTCGCGTGGTGCGCAGACCCGCCTGCGCGCTCAGGCGCTCGTGGAAGGCCCACTGGGCTTGTGCATAAACGGCGTTGCTGGTGACCTGGTTTCGCTCGTCCCGGCGAAGGGCTCCCACCACGCCCAGCGTGGCACCTGTTGCAGCGCCTGGCGTGGTTCCTGCAGCGCTGCCCACAAAGTTCTGAAAGCCTTTGCGTGCCTCACGCAGTTGGTCTGTGGCAGCGCCCACCGTCAAGGTCAGCGGCTTGTCATTCAAGCGGGTTTTGTTCACCCAGCGCACATCCAGCCCCTGGTAACGACGCGCCAGATCAATGACCCCGCCCGGTTGCGTGGCCGCCGCCTGGGTGGCCACCGGAATCGACTGGAACTGCGTGACGGCGCGCTCGCCGTAGTACGCGGTCAATTGCAGCGCATGCTGCGCATTCAGTCGGTGGTCCAGCACCACGCCGACTTGGGTTTGCGATGTCGACTTGCGGGTGTTGAACTGCGTGGCGCTGGCCGTGGTCTGGCGGGGGTTCGCATCGAACTCGGCGCGGGACAGGCCGAGCGGGTCTTGCACATCCGGCATGTTCACGTGATTGAGCACCAGGCTCAGCGTTGTGTCGGCGCTGACCGTGTATTTCAGTTTGCCGTTGAAGCTGTCGCGTTGCGCTGCGCTGTGCGGGCGCAGGCCGTCGGTTTCAAAGCCTGCGGCGCTGATGTTGTATTGCACCGCGCCCCCCACGCTTGTGTGGGTGCCTGAATGTTTGCCTGAAAATTTAACCCCGGAACGCCGCACGCCGTCAGAGCCCACCGCCAGATCAAAATCCGCCACGGTTTGCGGCCCGCCATCGGCCGTGAAGATGCTGATCACGCCGCCCGACGAGTTGCCATACAGCGCAGAGAACGGCCCACGCAGCACCTCAACCCGTGCAGCCGACGACAAATCAAAGTGCGACACCTGGCCCTGCCCATCAGGCCCGCTGGCAGGAATGCCGTCGGCGTACAAGCGCAGGCCGCGCACGCCAAAGGTGGAGCGGGCACCGAAACCGCGGATCGAAATTTGCAGGTCTTGCGCGTAATTCTGCCGGTTTTGCACCACCACGCCAGGCACGCGAACCAGCGATTCGCTCAGGTTGACCTGTAGCTGGGCGTTTTGCAATTGCTGCCCATTCAGCACATCAACCGAGGCGGGTGCGTCAAAGGCAGTTTGCGCGGAACCCGGATTGACGGTGACGGTGATCGGGCGCAGCGCGGGCTCGCTGGACTGGGCGCATGCCGCTGCGCAATACGTCAAAGCAAGCCAACCAACTGAAGCCGCTTTGATGCGAACGGGTGTTTTTCCAGCTCCAGCTTCCGCTTGCGATCGCGTGGGCGGGCTAAGGCGTTGGCGTATTTCGATGAGCGATCTCATTGCCGCGCCCAAAAGTCCCTAGCCCCGCCGACGCGCCATGGGTTGGTTTTGACAGCGTTGGCGTTCATGCGCTGCGTTAACGCAAAAACAGCACCAACGCCACCACTACGGCTGCACCCGCCACCCACACCCAAACAGGAATATTCAAGCCTTTTGGTGCTAGCGCCCTTGTAGATACTGCTGGAGCAGCTATATCTTTCATAGCATCCGAAGCCCGTTCAGACGCTGGGTATTGCCGCTGCATCTCCAGGTCAAACTTTTTGAAGAAGTCTTCCGCCATCGACTTGGCCACACCATCAATCAACCGCTGGCCCAGCTGCGCAATCTTGCCGCCCACCTGTGCATGCACCACGTAATGGAGCTTGCAGCCTTTGCCATCATCCACTGGTGTCAGCGATACTTTCGCGTCACCTTTGCCAAAGCCTGCAGCACCGCCTTGCCCGTCAAACGCAATGGTGTAGCTGTACGGCGGATTGATATCGCTGAGCGTGATCTTGCCGGCAAATTTGGCCGACACCGGCCCGATCTTTACCGCGACGCCCACTGCATAGTGGTTATCAGAAATCAGCTCCACCTTGTCGCAACCGGTAATACAGATTTTCAAAACCTCGGGGTTGTTCAGCGCATCCCAGGCTTGCTGTTGGGTGACGGCGAGGGTACGGCTGGCTTGCATGTCCATGGGGTGTCTCCGGTTGGGTGAAGCAGCATATTTGTAAATCGAACGGAGTCGCAGTTTGAGAATTTAACGGATGGGCAGCCGGGCAAGTTGCTGGAAGCGGCATGTCCAGACACACCGTTACAAATCATCCAACCTCTTTTTTGACCGGTGCGAACCGCGCTTGCACCACCCCGTCGATTACCACCGTTTCGTGAAACATCGCTGCGGGCCGCACCCACAAACCCTGAGCACCGTATAGCGCGCGGTACAGCGTCAGCGGCTCCAGCGTTTCGCTGTGGCGCGCGGTGTCCAGCACTTCGTACAAGCCGCCTTTGTAATGACGGTAAGTGCCGGGCGGGGTTGTGATGAGTGGGGACAGGTCGGTGTCGGTCATCAAAGAAGTATGGCCCTGAGACAATCAGGCCCTATGCACCCAGAACAACTATTAACCGCCTGCTCCGAGCTGGTCGGCCTTGTCTTGAAATTTGACCACCCTGCCGACGCCGTCGTGTCGCGCTTTTTCCGTGACCACCGGGGCCTGGGACCGCGTGAGCGGGCCACGCTGGCCGAAACCACTTACACCGTGCTGCGCAAGAAAAATCTGTTTGAAGCCTTTGCCCAGGGCGCACCCAAGGGCACCGGATCAAAAGAGCGCAAGCTGGCCATGCTGGGGTTTTACGGCCCGCGCGACTTCATGAAGTCGGTACTCACGGACGCCGAAAAAGCTTGGATTGACGGCTGCGATGCGGTGAATTTGTCCGTTAGCGGCGGCGGCATTATGGATTTGCACCGCCACAACCTGCCCGAGTGGCTGGCTGCTTCGTTGAAAGCACAACTGGGCGACCAGTTCTGGCCGCTGGTCAACAGCCTGAACGAACCCGCACCGCTCGACCTTCGGGTTAATGATTTCAAGCAAAAAAGGGCTGACGTTCAGAAGGAA